>JAKLEG010000143.1 GCA_022703175.1 Myxococcota bacterium
CAGAGCCTTGCCTTTTTGGGGGATAGGCAGGGTGTAGGAAAACTCCATGTAGGGGTCGAGGTAGCCGCGCCGATTGGCGTTGGGGTCGATGCCGATCAGCCCAAAATTGCCCACGCGCTTCGATAACGCGGTGCCGAACTTCAACGTGTGGGTACCGTCGCCCACTGGGCCGGGGTCGGAGCTGGTGGCGCGCACTGCCGGATCCCAGCGCTTGCTCAACCAGGGGTTGCCCCACGCAACCTTAATGACCCACGAGGGCTTGGATTCATCGCGTTCGTCATTGAGTGCGCCGAACATCAGACCTAGGTCAGTTGAGCCAAAGCCCTTGTGTTTGGCGGCAAAGCCGCTTTGGCGTACCGAGAACAACGTGGGCATTTGGGCGGTGGGTGTGGTTGGATCCACCGAGCTGGTGGCCCCAGTGACACCTTTGGCCAGGCGCATCTTCATCGTTTGCGAGGCGATGTAGGTGGTGCCGAAGGTTAGTGCCAGGTCATGGAACAAACCGATTTGGCCGCCGAACTTGACGCGGCTGGTGGTGCGTTTGTAGCGCAGCTCATCCACTGGAAGGCAATCGCGGCCGCTCTGTGCACCGGAGCAGCTGCTGCTCACGACGCCGTTGCGGTTGATCGGCTCACGGGTGATCTTGCCGTTTTCGATGGTCATCTCGAAGTCAACGGGCGCCAGGTACAAATCGAAGGGGTCGTCGCGCTGAACGTCGCCCAACTCAAGGGTATCGGCGGCATCGGCCACGTCGGTGACTTCGGCGGCCTGGGTTGGCACACAGACCAGCGAGAGGGCTACAACGACGAGCCAATTGGATCCGCGGACTGTCATCGGCATCGAAGCTCCTTGACCAACACTTACCAACACGCGGCAAATGCTTGGGAAATCTCGGCGCGAGCCTAGACGCTTGAGGCGCTTGTGGTCAAGCACCGGTCACGGCTTGGCATCCCCCTTGGCGTCAGGGGCGTCATCGATGCCTCGAAGCCCATATTCTTTCATCTTGTTCTGCAGACCTTTGCGGCTGATGCCTAAAAGCTGCGCCGCACGCGTGACGTTGTCGCCGGTTTCGCCGAGCGCTTTTACGATGAGGTCGCGCTCAATCTCCTCGGTGGCCTTCTTGACGATATCTTTCATCGAGCCGCTTTCGACCGGCGGACGGGTGAGAGCGGAGCCAGTGGCCAGCGCGGGCATTGGGATGGGCGGCGGCAGCGTGGCAAGCTTCGCGATATTCTCAGGCAAGTCGGCGACGTCGATGACTTCTTGCTCAGCAAAAAGCACGGTGCGCTCGATGACGTTTTCGAGTTCGCGAATATTACCCGGCCAGGCGTAGGCCTTAAGGCGCGCCATTGCTGCGTCGGAAATACCTTTCACGGTTTTGTTTAGGCGTTTGTTGTTCTTCTCAAGGAAGGCTGACACGAGCAGGGGGATATCGTCGTGGCGATCGCGCAGTGATGGTAAGGCGACCGGCACGACATTTAAACGATAGAAGAGGTCCTCACGAAAACGCTCGGCTTCGATTTCTTTGGCCAAGTCGCGGTTGGTGGCGGCAATGACGCGCACATCGACGTGGATCGTGCGTACACCACCAACGCGTTCGAATTCGCCCTCTTGGAGGGCCCGCAGCAGCTTGACCTGCATGGCCTTCGGAATTTCGGCAATTTCATCAAGGAACAGCGTACCGCCATCGGCCAACTCGAAGCGGCCGGGCTTGGAGCTGACGGCGCCTGTGAACGCGCCTTGTTCGTAGCCGAAAAACTCGCTCTCCATCAGGTCTTTCGGGATGGCGGCGCAGTTGACCTTGATGAACGGTTTCTCTTTGCGCGGACTGTTGTTGTGCAGCGCGGCGGCGACCAGCTCTTTGCCGGTACCTGACTCGCCCGTGATGAGCACCGTGGACGGCGTTGGCGCGATCTTTTCGATAATCGCAAAGATGTCGCGAACCCGCGCCGATTGGCCGATCATCTGGAAACGACCCTGACCGCTGGTGGGCGTCGCCAGTGACGTGGTGGGAGCGCGTCGCACGGAAACGGCCTTGCGTACCGCCAAGCGCAGTTCGTCTTTGTCAAACGGCTTGGTGATGTAGTCAAACGCCCCACTCTTTAGCGCGCTGACGGCGGTGTCGACGGACCCGTGCGCGGTGATCACAATGACCGGCAGGTTGGCATCCACGCGCAAGGCCGCGCGTAGGAGCTCAAGGCCGCTCATCCCGGCCATTTTCAGGTCGGTAATGAGAATGTCGATGCCCCCCGCCTCAATCGCTTTAAGGGCTGACTCTCCATCGGCCACCGCGACGGCTTCATGTTGGTCGCGGGCCAAAAGAGTGCACAGCACTTTGCGGAGATTGGCCTCGTCGTCTGCAATCAAAACACGTGCCACGGGAGGCACGTTAGCAGAGGTCGGCCGGCAAGGGGAGGGCGATCGCGTGACTTCGTACTGTCCACATTTTTGCCAAGCGTAGGCGCTTTGCTATGATGGGCTGGGAATAGGGATCGAGGCTTTTGATGCTGGTCACCTGCTTGAAGTGCAAAAAACCGGTGTTCGTCAGCTCGTCGGTCGTGGCCGCCGGTGACGCCGAGATCCCGTGTAACGCTTGCGGCACCGCATTGGTGATTGCCGGCAACGGCTCGGTCCGCCTCAAGGTGCCTGTGGTTCTGCCGGTGGTTGGTAGTGCCAAGGTCGCGGTGGCGTCAGCGGCCGAGAGCGTGAAACCTCGGCTCGGGTTTGGCTCGGCGGGAAAGACCGAGGCGTTTGGTGGCGGCGGTGGCTCCTGGACTTCCACGACGCCACCCATCACGTTCGAAGAAACAACTCCCCCGCGCGCCAATATTCAATCCACCAGCGCCCCGCTCGCAACCCCGCCGCTTGCTGAGCATGTACCCCCGCCTCCACCTGCGGACGCGGCGCTTGCCGAATTTGCGCCCGAGAGCCCGCCTAACGTCTTGTCGCCGCCAGTCGTTGATGAGTCGTTGGCTTCGATGGCGGCCAGCCTTGAATCCGTATTGCCGCCCGTATCACCGTCGCTCTCTGTTCCATCGCAGCCTGTGGAAGATCTATTGCCACCGTATGCGGTGGTGTCTGAACTGGTGCCGCCGCCCGCCCCGCCAGTAATGGCCTCGCCCGTCGTGCTGGAATCCAATGCGGCGGCGCCCAACCCTGTGGTGGTTGCGCCGCAGCCTGTGGTCGCGCGGCCTCCTCGTCCTGTTGCTGCCCCCGTGGCACCGCCTAGCACGCCGCCTCGCAGAACGCCGGTGCCCACGCCACGCCCGCCCGCGCGCAGTCCGGTAACGCCTTTCGAGGTGGTTGAACGTAGTGCGATGCAGCCCTCCGGTTCTCCCGTGACGATTCCGGATGATTTGCCACCACGCGTGGGGCCTAACCTGGCCGCGTTTGAAGCCGCGCTCAGCAGTGCTGCGCCTGAAACAACCAAGCACTCAGCAACGGGGCTATCGGCGCGTCAGGAACCCTGGACTGTCGCGCCAACGGCAACGCCCTTGCCTCCCGCCGCCGCTGCCTCCGCAATGTCTCCGTTTCTGCCAGATCACGGGCGCGCCGGGACGGTACCGCTGGATGCCAAGGCGTTTGCGCGGGAGGCCCGGCGCATGCGGCGGTGGCCCATTGCCGCGGGGATCCTGATACCAGTGTTTTTGGGGGCCGGCCTGTGGGCTGGCAACCTGCTTCCCGGTATCTCGCCGCCCTGGGCGGGCACCGGGGCCTCGGGCTCAGCCAACCCGCCCGCCGTCAATTCGCCTCGCGAACTCGGGGGGAGCACCACCGCAGCCACCGAATCAACTCGCGTGGTCAATGCCGAGCAGCCAGGGGAGACAGTCGCCGTAGTGGCGGCTGGCGACCGTGAGGCGCCCGCGACGGTGGCGGCCGACGGTGATGCTGTCGACAACGAATTTATGGGTACCAAAACCAAGAAGGCCCCGACCAAGGGCAGCAAGACGCCGGGGAAATTGTCAGCAACACCTGGGGTGATTGGCACCGACGTTGTCACGTCGCCGCTGTCCGCCGACACGTCGCCCAAAACCGAGCCCAAGAGTGCCGTCGTCCTGACGCCTGCGCCACCGCCGCCGCCTGGGCCACCGCAAGCCGCGACCGCGAGTCCCGCCGACTTGCATTACCAACAAGGAAATCTCTACCTGAAGGAAAAAAAGGTCGCGCTCGCCATCGAGGAGTTCAAGAAGTGCTTGGTGGCAGACTCCAACTACGGCGTGGCCTATCGGTCGCTAGGGGTCGCTTATATGCTGTTGGGCCGTGAGAAGAGCGCCATCGAATCGTACGAGAAGTTCGTCGGCGTGGTGCCGGGGCACCGAGATGTGCCTAAGGTTCGCGAGATTATTGCCGACTACTATCGGCGAAATCCCAAGGCTCCCTAAGGCTTTTGGTCGCTCGCCCGAGTTTTCGGTAAGTCCCATGCGATGGCTGCCGTAGGCCGGCGGATCATACTACGGAGGGGCTAACCGCCGATGGAATCGCCGAACGTGAAGCGATAGCCAAGCGACAGCAAAGCGCCGCCGTAGTCGTAGTGCCGCACCACCTCAGTGTTGGCTGGTTGACTGGCGATGAACTGTAGCCGCACCATCAACGCACCCGGACCCATTTCATAAAAGCCTGTGGCTTGGGCTGTTACCGCCGCGACCACCTTGGTATCGGCCTGACTCGTGGCGCCTGCGGCGCGCATCTCGGTCATGGCCACGAGCACGCCCCCACCAACGCCTGTTTCCAAGCCAAACGGGACTGTGAGCGGTGCCGACCAGCGTAACTCTACGAAGGCCGGTAGCAGGGTGTGGCTCAAATAAGCGCGCGATTCACCGGAGGTGCGGCGGTCATCGGCGAAGGGTTGGCTGTGGTCGGTGCGGCCGATGCCTGCCCAAAGGCCTATGGCAAGTCGGGGGCCGGCAACTGGGATTTGCAGGTTGGCGTCGGCAAGGACCATGGCACCGGCGCGATTGGCGCTGGTGGGCACAAAGGCACTCACGAGCGGCCCTACGCCAGCGGCCCCGTAGACCTCCACAGCGGGTGCGTAGGCGCGCAAGTCTTTGGCTCGCGCGGCCTCGGCAGACAGCAGGCCCGGTTCATCGGCCGCTGACAGCGTCTGGAAGCGGGGTTTGATGGAGGCGCCCAGAACGGCGGCGTCAGAGAGGCTGAGTCGGACGCGATGACTTCCGGGTTCGATCGGGACGCGGAGGGTGACGCGTAGCGATGGTGTGTAGGTGGCGCCCTCGACCTTAAGATCTTTGGCGGCAGGTTGATCCACCGATAGCGTTTGCAGCAGCACGTCGTCGATCATGACGCCGATGATGACTGGGCGCAGGCTTTCGGGCGTCGCCTCGGCACGATGAGCGTGGATGTCAAACAGCATGACCCCAGGACCAATGGCCTCCAGCACCAAGCCATCATTGATGCTGACCGCGAGGAATTTATCTGCACCCTGCGGGCCTAAGATTGTGGTGAGCGGCGGGGGACTGCCGACGAACGTGTAGCCTTCGGTACCGATGGGTGCGGGCTCAGCGACTTGGGTGGGGGCCGCGGCCAAATCAGGTTCAGGCTCATCGCTGCCGGCGGCCAGTGCCGGCTCGCTCGCGAGGGGCGTTGCCGCGGGAGGTTCGGCGCTTGGTGCAGGCGCGGGTTCGGCGCCACCCACACCCGATGTGTTGGTGCCTGTCGGGAGTGATTCCACCGGAGTTTCGCCACCCGTGGCGACGACGGGGCCTGGGGTCTCAGGTGCGCCCGTCGTTGTGACATCGATGCGAACGGCGACGCCAACGCGGCCACCAATGGCCATGATGACGATTTGATGTTCACCAGCGGTGAGATCCAGGGTTTTGGCGAACGGTGTCATGGCCGCGAGGTTGGCTTTGCCCTGGACGGAAAATACAGGATTTTCAGGGAGATCCACCTTCTCGGGGATGCCTTGATCGAGGCGGATGCGGACGAATCCGGGCGGTTGAGCTTTTTTGCCCTTCCTGGCGCCTAGGCCGACCAGCGTCACGGTGGCCTTGCCTGGGCCTTTTACGGTGAAGGCGGTGGGTTTCTTCGGTTGCACCAACACGAGGTCAGCCGGTGCGCCCGAACCGACTACGACGAATTCTTTGGTGGGTGGTTTGGGGGCCGTCTCTGTTACCCAGGGTGGAACAGCCAATGCAGCAGCGAGGGTCAGGCTTAGCATGTTATGGCCCCGTGTAGATGCACCGCGAGGTGCAGGTTTCGTGGATGGCGACGGTGGTAAGACCTGGCAAGGCTGGCGTCAGACGGGTCCAAATCCAGTGCGCAACAATTTCGCTGGTCGGATTTTCGAGACCCGGAATATCATTCAACAGGTGGTGGTCGAGTTGCGCGTGCAGGGGTTCAAAGGCACGGCGGAGGACGTCGAAGTCCATGACCCAGCCCGTCGCGGGGTCTACGGGCCCGGTGACATGTACCTCCACCAACCAGCTGTGACCGTGCACGCGTCGGCATTTGTGTCCTTCGGGCGTTCGCGGCAGGTGGTGTGCGGCTTCGAACCGTAACTCTTTGACGATCGTCATGCTCATCGGCGACGTTCCATGGCGACCGACACGCTACCGGGCGCCAATGCTCCTGGCTTTTGGATTTCGAGGGAGACGCGTTTGGCTGGAAAACTCTCCAAGATGCGTGTCAGCAGCCGGTCGACCAAGGTTTCGACCAATGGATAGTAGCGCTCGCGCGCGGTGGTGCGAATCAGCTCCGCCACGCGGTCGTAGTCGATCGTGTGGGCGATCTGTTCGCTCTTGGCGGCCTTGCCGAGTTCACAATAGAGCGCCGCATCAATGATGAGGGACTGGTCGGCACGTTTTTCATGGGGATAGATGCCGACCCGCACCCCGTCGATGTGGAGGCCCTGCAAACGGATCCAACCGAAACGCATTCGCCAAGACCTAGCACACCGCCGACGGGGAGCAAAATGACTACTGGCTGGGTGTTGACCAACCCGAGGTGCGACGCTAACAGACAGTCTACGAGACACTGATGACGCGCACCGACCAAGAACAACTGCTCGAACGCGCACCCAAACTGAATGCGCACGCCGACCTGACGGCGGCGGGCCTGACCTCGCAGGAGGCATTTCTGCTGTCGCAGGTAGATGGCAGCACGCCGGCCTCGATTTTAGCTGACCTGGTGGCGATAGACGAACGGACGCTCATTGTGCAATTGCGTCGGCTTGAGCAACTCGGACTCATCCGTTGGGCCGGAGACGACGAGGCTGCCAAGCCTGGGTCAACGGCTGTCGTTCCTCGTGTGACGCCCACGCCCCCTCCTGGCGTGCTTGAGTCCTGCGACCTTTCTGTCGATGACCAACAGCGGATTCTTGAGGCAGAACGCACCTTTGCAACGATGAATCATTGGCAGGTGTTGGGCTTGGCAGGCGAGGTCACGGCCAGCGACGTCAAGCGGGCCTACTTCGCGGCCTCCAAGGCTTTTCACCCGGACCGCTATTATGGCCGGAATCTGGGCAGTTTTCGCGAGCGCCTGGAGCGGGTGTTTTTGCGGGTGAAGGCTGCCCACGATGCACTGGTGGATGATGCGTTGCGCACCAAGTATCGGGCCAAGGTTCCCGTTCCTTCACGTGCGACAACGGTGCCTGGGGTGCACGTGACGCCGATCCAACCGGCCAAGGTCGAGACGCCAGAGGAGAAGCGCGTGCGTCTGGAGCGACATCGTCAGGAGATCCTGGCCAATCGCCGCCAGGCGCGCGTCGAAAAGCACGTGAGGCCGAACTCCGCCGAAGCCGTGGCCAAAAACCGCAAAGCCGATGAACTCTATCAACACGGACTTGGGCAGCTGAAGGCAAGCCAGGCGTTTGCTGCAGCCGCGAGCTTCAAGATCGCCATGACCTACGATCCGTTAAACGCTCAGTATCGCGCCGCGTTTGCGGAGGCCACGGAGCTTGCGCAAGGGGATCGGGCTCAACAGCTGGCACAAAGCGCGGCCAAGGCGGAAGGCCAAGGGGATGCGAACGCTGCGGCCAACGACTGGGCGCGCGCCTTTGAGTTGTCGCCCCAACGTGCAGACTATGCCATTCGCGCGGCCGCAGCCTTCCTGGTGGCCAACAACGTCGATCGGGCACTGCATTTCAGTGCGCAGGCCGTCGAGGTTGCCCCCAATCGCATCGAGGCCTGCAAGGTGGCCGCTGAGGCCTGTGAACGAGCGGGCGACAAAACGCAGGCCTTGGTCCATTGGCAGGCTGCCGAGCGCTTGGACCCTGCCGATTCCCATGTTAAAAATTCGTTGAAACGATTCTCCAAGTAGTCGTTGGCGGACGCAGAGCTGCGTGACGGTGGACCTGGCGCATGGGAAAAGTCATCGGTATCGATCTCGGAACCACCTATTCGTGTGTGGCAATTGCTGAGCGGGATGGGCCCAGAGTCATCCCCACTCGCACCGGCCAGCATACGTTGCCCTCGGTGGTCGCTGTCACCGAAAGCGGCAAACGGTTGGTGGGCAACTTGGCCAAGCGCCAGGCAATCACCAACGCACGCAATACGATTTATGGTGCCAAACGCTTGATCGGCCGGCGCTGGGACGCGCCCGAAGTCCAGCGAGCGTTGAAGCTGGTATCGTACGATGCGGTCAAAGGCCCTCACGATGACGTTCGGTTGATGATGGGCGGGCGGCAGTTCGCGTTACCCGAAATCTCTGCGATGGTGTTGCAGGATCTTAAAGCCACCGCCGAGGAGTTCCTCAAAGAGCCGGTCAATCAGGCTGTCATTACGGTGCCTGCCTACTTTAACGACAATCAACGTCAAGCCACCAAGGACGCAGGTCGCATTGCAGGTTTGGACGTTTTGCGCATTATCAATGAACCCACTGCGGCAGCGCTGGCCTATGGATTTGGCAAGGGGCTGGAGCAGAAGGTCGCGATTTTTGACCTTGGGGGCGGGACCTTCGACATTTCGGTCCTGCAAATTGGCCAGGGTGTTTTCGAGGTGCTTGCGACCGCTGGCGACACGTTTTTGGGGGGCGAGGATTTCGACGAGCGCGTCATCGTTTGGTTGGTGAGCGATTTCAACGACAAGCATGGTGTCGATCTGCGCCAAGACAAGATGGCGCTGCAACGACTTCGAGACGCCGCCGAGAAGGCCAAGATCGAATTGTCGTCAGTGCAGGAAGTCGACATCAATCTGCCGTTTATCTACTCGAAGGCCAAAGGCGACGCGTTACATCTGCAACGGCAGCTTACCCGTGACAAGTTGAACGAGTTGACCGGCGACCTGGTGGAGCGAACCTCTCGCATCTGTTCACAGGCCCTGAAAGATGCGCGCCTCAACACGTCAGATATCGCGGCGGTGATCTTGGTTGGCGGCATGACCCGCATGCCGAAGGTGCAACAGGCGGCGCAGCAGTTCTTTGGCATCCCGCCTTCGAAGGGCGTGCACCCCGACGAGGTGGTCGCCTGTGGCGCGGCCATTCAGGCGCACCTGTTGTCGAGCGGGGTCTCCGATACGTTGTTGCTCGACGTGACTCCACATCACCTGGGAATCATGGTGGCGGGAGGGTTGTTTGACGTCATCATCAACAAGGACACGACCATTCCGACCTCGGCGCGCAAGATCTTCACCACGGTGCGGGATGGCCAAAACCAGGTTCGCATCATGGTGCTGCAAGGCGAATCGAGTCAGGCCGAAGAGAATGAGCTGTTGGGCGAGTTTGTGCTCGACGGCTTGCGTGAGGCAAAGCGCGGTGAGGTGAAGATCGAGGTCATCTTCGATATCAGCGCTGATGGAATTGTCAGTGTTTCGGCCAAGGATGTCGAAACCGGGCGAGCGCAAGCCATTACGGTTACAGCGTCGAGTGGCTTGACTGAGGATGAGATTCTCGAAATGGCGGCACGGGGTGGCGATACGGGGTTGGCCCCTGCGTTGCCCTCGGCCGATACCACGGCGCGTCTGAAAGAAGATGTGCAGAAGGTGCTCCTCGACATCGAGGCGTTGCTGCCCAAGGCCCGGCCCGCGATCGACGGTACCGATTTTGGCGCCGATGCGCTGAAGAAGGCCGAATACACCATCGCCCGTGCCAAGACCGCGCTTGCGAGTAACAATGTCGCCGAGTTGCATGACAGTCTGAAGCCTCTTGAGCGAACCCTGACGCTGCTGCGCAATGTGATGCAGAAGCTGAGCGTTTGACGAGGAGGGTGGGTGGCGGCGGACGCGCGCATCAGTCGCGGCCTTGAGCTGTTCGCGGCTGGCGATCTCAAAGGTGCGGCGACCGAATGGTTGTTGGCCAAACGTGAGCTTGGCACGAGCCCTCAACTCGATACTTACCTGTCGTTTGTTGACAAGGCGGCGCCGCAGGCGTTTGCCGAGGCCGAATTGGCTTTGGCCGATCAACCGGCTCCCAACCCAGATGCCGCACCAGTAGACGCGGCGTCCGTCTCCGTATCACCCTCGCCACCGAGCCGAGTGCCGGTGTCATGGATGTTGCCTCCACCCCCTGCGCCGCCAGTGTTCGAGCCCCTAGCCGCTCCCGGAATTACAACCGCGATGTCGATGCCGCCCGCCGAGCCACATAGCGGGGTGAGGACGATGCCGATGGTACCGATCCCGGTGCCGGTGCCGCAGTCTGTGTCGCCGCGGTTGATCTCTGAACCGCCTTTTCTTGGGCTTCCGGCGCTGCTTCCCGAGCATTCAGGCACGGCGTCTGCGTTTTTGCCCTCGCCACCCGTTGAGTCCCAGAAGTCTGCTTTGGTGCTACCAGCGTTGGCGTTGCCTCCGATTGCTGCAGCTGTCGCACCACTGGCGTTAGCTCTTGAGCCCTTACCAGACTTGCTCTCGCCAGCCGTTCCCGTTGCGACACCGCCCACGGAGCCGTGGGGTGACGCGACGGTTCTTGGGCCGCCACTCTTGGTTGATTCTTTGGCGTCAGCGCTGCAACTGGTGGCGCAGCAGCGCAAACCAAGTGAGTCGGCCGCTGTGTCGCAGAGCGAATGGGCGAACGAAGAGACCAAGCTTCGCGAACTGATGGGGCTGGACGACTTTTCTGGGGCTCTGAGGCTGGCCGATACGTTGCTTGCAACTGATCCGAAACATGCGTTGGCGTTGTCGGCGCGCGCTCACTGTCGGGAGCGGCTTGAACAAATGTACCTGTCGCGTATCGGTGCGTTGATTGACGTGCCGCGGGTTTTGATCCCGCCCGAACAGGTCATTTGGCTCGACCTAGATCACCGCTCCGGCTTCTTGCTCGCACAGGTGGACAGCGTTTCTAGCTACGAGGACTTGGTGGAGCTTTCGGGGATGGATCGCCTGGAAGCGTTGCGGCTGTTGGCGCAGCTCGTGCAAAAGAGCGTTATTGGTTCTCAGGGATAGGTTTGGTGTCCGATTCGACGCTGCCTACTTCTTTGTCGAGAGCGACGGCCTGGTGCGGGCGCTCCGCTGGTGACATCGGGCGCAAAGCATTGTCGGCCAGAGGCTCGCCGCTTTCGATATCGACGCGCATGTAAAACTCGTGGATAGGCGTCTCGGTGACGATGCGTAGAATTTCCAACTCGGCGCGTTGGCACCAGGGCTGTTGCTCGCCCACCGGTAGCCCTTCGGGCATCAACATCTCCGACATGAACGAGTAGGTGAA
>JAKLEG010000144.1 GCA_022703175.1 Myxococcota bacterium
CGTGCGACTCGGCCGCAAAGTGCACCACGGTATCGATTTGCTCTTCGATGAACAGCTTGTTCACCAGCGCATGGTCGGCGATATCCCCGCGCACAAAGCGATAGCGCGGGTCTTCTTCGATGGCCGTGAGGTTCTTCAGGTTGCCGGCATAGGTGAGTTCATCCAGATTCACCAACCGACACTTGGGCAAGCGCGCGAGCGCCAGCTGAATGAAGTTGGAGCCGATAAAGCCGCAGCCACCGGTGACAAGTATGCGTGCCATGGCGTGGGCTCTTAACACAAACAGCGAGAGGGGGGCTACCTGGTAAGGCAAGTTGGACCTGGGACCAAAATGCCATGTATCGCAAAACGGTCCAGACCAATTTCCAATGGTCGGTAAAATGGTCCAGAAGCAACGGCAGGCCGCGGTATCCTCATCTGTCAGTGTTGCCGTTATTATGTCGTGCAAAATGACGGCAGATGCGTCATTATGCCGAGATGCTCTATAGGCTGCTTGAGGCACCCTACGGGGAGTCCTTCTTTCTCTTGGGGCCTCGTGGCAGTGGCAAGACAACTTGGCTACGCGCCAAACTGAGCGGCGCTGCTTGGTTCGACCTCCTGGACGAAGGTTTGTACCAGGAGCTATTGGTCGACCCAGGGCTGTTCGGTCGCCGACTATCGACCCTCGCGATAGGCAGCGACGTCGTGGTCGACGAAGTCCAGCGCCTGCCCAACTTGCTCAACGAAGTGCATCGATTCATCGAGAGCCACAAGCTCCGCTTCGCTCTCACCGGTTCGTCGGCGCGCAAGCTTCGCCGCACGGGCACCAACCTGCTCGCAGGTAGAGCGCTGCAGCACTACATGTACTCGCTGACCCCGGAGGAACTCGGCGCGACCTTCGAGTTGACCGAGGTCTTGAGCCACGGCAGCCTGGCGCTCGTGTGGGACGCACGCGACAAAGCCCAGCGCCTCGCGGCCTATGTGCAAGCCTACCTCAAAGAGGAGATTCAAGCCGAAGCCGTGACCCACAACCTCGCGAGCTTCGCGCGTTTCCTGCCCGTGGCAGCGTTGTTCCATGCCCAGGTACTCAACGTCGCGAGCTTGAGCCGCGATGTCGGTGCCGCGCGCTCCACGGTGCTGGGCTACTTGCAGGTTCTCACCGACACCCTTTTCGCTTTCCAGCTGCCAGCCTATGAGGCCACGCTGCGCGTGCGTGAGCGGCGCCACCCTAAGTTCTACTGGGTCGATCCGGGCATCGTGCGCGCCATCAAACGTCAACTCGGCCCGCTTACGCTCGAAGAGAAGGGGCCGCTGTTCGAGGGCTTCATCGCGCAGCTGTTGCGCACCTACCAGCTCACGTTTGGGCTCTTCGACGAGCTATTCTACTGGGCAACGCCGAGTTGCGAGGTGGACTTTTTGCTGGTGAAGGGTGACGAAAAGCTCGCGCTCGAAGTCAAAGCCACCGCCCGCCCGCGCCCCGAGCATTTCGCCGGGCTCGTCGACTTGGCGGCGCTCAAAGGCGTGCGGCGCCGCGTGATGGTGTGTCTCGTCACACACCCTGAGCGACGCGACGACGGCATCGAGGTGTGGCCGCTCTCCTTGTTCCTCACGCGATTGCGGGAGAAGCGGTGGGAAGCTTTGGTGGGGGAATAGTATTGACGTTGAGGAGGAGCCACTTCACCGGTGCCACAACGGACATCATGGCATTTGGACGATAAGCTCTCTGCTTCGATCTCCCCTTTGCGACCAAACTAGGATTGCGTGCCGCCTTGCGGAAGTGCCAGGATTTGGTTACTAGGATGCCGCTGTGCACTGGCTCTTGGGCCCGGCCAATGCATGCAGTAAGCGACCCTAGGTGCCACTCAGGAGCTCGCAATGCCGTATTCCGAGAACGTCCGAAACGAAGCTCCGCGCGCGAGTCAGGAAGCCACTCCCAACGAGATCGAACTGTCCATTGTCATGCCGTGTTTGAATGAGGCAGAGACATTAGCGACCTGCATTCGGAAGGCCTTAGGTTTTATTGAAAAGTCCGGAATTCGCGGAGAAGTAATTATTGGCGACAATGGCTCGACAGACGGCTCGCAGAAGATCGCGGGCGACCTTGGTGCCAAAGTTGTTGCCGTGCCGCTACGTGGCTACGGTGCCGCGTTGTACTACGCGACCTGCGCAGCGCGTGGCCGTTTTGTCGTGATGGGCGACTCGGATGACAGCTACGATTTCGCCAACCTCCAGCCCTTTGTCGACAAGCTTCGTGAAGGCTACGACCTGGTGATGGGCAACCGGTTTTCGGGGGGAATCAAGCAAGGCGCGATGCCTTGGAAGAACCGCTATATCGGTAACCCCATTCTCTCCGGGATTGGCCGCCTGCTCTTCCGGTGTCCGGCCCAAGATTTTCATTGCGGCCTGCGAGGATTTTCGCGTGAGGCCTTCGCCAAAATGGATCTGCGAACCACCGGAATGGAATACGCGTCCGAGATGGTCATCAAATCCACGTTGTATGGTTTGCGGATCACCGAAGTGCCTACAACCTTGAGTCCCGATGGTCGTTCGCGGCCGCCACATTTACGACCCTGGCGTGATGGCTGGCGGCATTTGCGGTTCATGTTGTTGTACAGTCCGCGGTGGCTATTCCTATATCCTGGTCTTGTGCTAATGGTTTTGGGCCTCGGTATTGGTCTCTGGTTGACGCCTGGACCGCAGACCGTCGGTGCCGTTCGATTCGACATACACACGCTTTTGTATGCTGCGACGGCATTGTTAGTAGGCTACCAATCGGTTGTTTTCGGGGTGTTGGCCAAGGCGTTTGCCTCCGCCGAAGGTCTTTTACCGAAGAGCCGTTGGCTGGACCTCGTACTCCGGAAGACCGGTATTGAGGTCGGCATCGGTGTGGGGCTGCTGTTGTTGACGGTGGGGGTTCTGGGGTCTGTCGGTGCGACGATGAGTTGGCAAGCAGCGGCGTTTGGGACGCTAGACCCGCACGTCGTCTTGCGCGCGGTCATTCCGTCAGCCACGGCGGCAACCTTGGGCTGCGAGACGGTGCTGGCTAGCCTCTTTCTCGGCGTCTTGCGCTTGCGAGTGCGACCGCAATGACCGAAGTCAGGTAGCCTTGTGAAGCGCACAGTCCCAGCGGCGGTTGTTATCCTCGCCTACCTGTCTTCGCGCATCCTTACGTTTTCGACTTTCCATCCATGGTGGGCCGGAGACAGCGGAGGCTACGCAGGACCATTTGCCGCGGCATGGTCGGGGCAGGCCGCGCTCATCGATGGCGCACGACCACCTATCTATCCGATCGTCCTCGGCATTTCTCAGCTCCTGCGCAACGACGTCCCAAGCGCTGCGCTCTCGTTGGCCACCGCGGCTATGGTCACCCGCGCTCAGGCACTCGTGGCCCTTTTCGCCCTTAGCGCATTGTACTGGCTTGCGCGCCGTGGTTTCAGCATGTCGAGAGCCGCATCCTGCGTCGCCGTTGCGGCGGTGGGCGTGTTCTTGCCGATTGCGGTGTACGACCGCATCATTCTCACCGAATCGTTGGGGACCTCGCTGTTGATACTGTCGGCAGCAACGATTTTCGGTACCGAGGTGCTGCATACGTCGGTGAGCGTTGTGGGACGATGGCTTGGCGGCGCCGCCGCCGGTGCTATTTGGGCCGCCGCGGTCCTCACGCGTCCGAACTTCATCGCGGCTGTGGCCATCTTATTGATGTTTTCTTTGGTTCACGACCCACACGGCGAGGCCTGGCCGGCACGCGTTACCGCAAGATGCACGTGGCTTCTACGGCGGATCTATCGTCGTCTCAAGGTTTTCGCAGTGCCGCTTGTGACCTCGGCAGTTCTCGTTGGCAGTTGGATCGCATTCAACGGGGTGAACACCGGCTACGCGAAGATCTCGAACTACGAGGGAATTTCGTTGACCGGTGTCTGCTACGACTGCATGGATGCGGTTGAGGCCGACTACCCTGTGTTCGCTCGAATCATGGCGGACCTCAATCGTGGTCATGAAGCGGCAGGCAGCGCCAAGACGGACGTCATCCAAGAGGCGCTTCCGCAGATCTTTGCGGCGGCGGATGCCGGAAACATCCCAGGGCTCTCGTGCTGTGGTGGCAAACGAATTGCGGACTTGAATGCCTATATTGGCCGGGCAACGAGAGCCGCCATCGTCAAACGCCCCGCCTCCTATGTACGGCACGTCCTCAGCAACATTGTCAGCATGCCTATCATCACCACCGATTGGGTGGTCTCAAAAACCGCCATTGATCCTCGCGCTCCTGGCGCAGAGGGGTCGGTCATCAAGCGCGAGCCGTTGATGCTACAAACAGCACCCGTCGTCCGAGTCATGGACCGCCTCGGTACTTTTCTCTTGGTGGTCTTCTACCTGTTGCCGCTGATCTTGTTGTCGCGCAGCACCCGCCGTCGGATCCCGTACTATGCAATTGCTATTTGGTGCGCCATTGTGGCGATGAATCTGGCGTGTTGCCTAGTGGCTCCCTGGTTTCCTCGCTACTCGGTCCCAACCTTGCCGCTGTGCCTTGTGGTGACGTTCGCTGTGCTTGCAGAGTTTTTCGCCGATAGGTATGTCGGGTCCATCGCGCATCGCGATCCGTAGGGCACGACACGGTGCTTAGGGTGTAGACCGTCTGGGTGGAGCGAACATTGAACAACACGATTCTCGTTCTTGGTGGCGCTGGGTACATCGGTTCGCACACCGTTGCGATGCTTCGGGACTGTAATTTTTCGACGACCGTTTTTGACGACCTAAGCGAAGGGCATGAGGCCGCCTTGCTCGGCGCACCACTCGTGAAGGGCAACCTATTGAATCGCCCGGCGCTTACCGCGACGATGCGGGAGTTGCGACCCGCGGCTGTGATCCATTTTGCGGCACTGTGCTACGTGGGCGAGTCGGCACGCGAACCAAGTCAGTACTATGCTAACAACGTCGTGGGGACCCTCAACGTTTTGGAGGCTATGCGCGAGGTCGGTTGCAAGAACATTGTCTTCAGTTCGAGTTGCGCAACGTACGGCGAGCCAGAGCGCATGCCCATCGACGAGCATGCGGTTCAACTCCCAGTCAACGTTTACGGGCGTACCAAGCTCGTGTGTGAGTTCTTGTTGCGGGATTTTTCTAACGCCTACGGCATCAACAGCGTCGCGCTGCGTTACTTCAATGCCGCTGGGGCTGACCCTAGCGGCCGTATGGGCGAAGATCATCGGCCCGAGACACATCTAATTCCACGGGTCTTGATGGCTGCCGCGGGGCGCGGCCCGATGTTGCAGGTCTTTGGCGACGATTACCCGACATCGGACGGTACTTGTGTGAGGGATTACATTCATGTCACCGACCTCGCTGATGCGCACGTACGGGCAGTGCGTAGCCTCTTGGATGGCGAAGGCGGCTTCCGGGCATTCAATGTTGGCAATGGTCACGGAGTAACGGTCCGCGAGGTGATGGCATCGGCCGCGAAGATCGTCGGGCATCCTGTGCCTCACGCGATGGTTCCGCGCCGGCCCGGTGATCCGCCCGTGCTGGTGGGAGACTGTGCCAAGATCGAACGCGAGCTTAGGTGGCGCCCGAAATACTCCGACCTGGATTCGATCATGACGACAGCCTGGCGCTGGACGTCATCCCATCCTCATGGCTACGAGGACGCCTAGGCCGTTGAGCGATTGAGCGGAGTCGCCAAGTGTGGTTTAAGCCCCGCCCGACGCCACCGCAACCGGGAATGAGATTGAGGCCCGGCGCGGTGTGCCAGTAGACGCTCTACCTTTTCGGAGGCTCGACCCAGGTGAAGACGGTCATTCTTTGCGGCGGTCAGGGAACGCGAATCCAAGAGGCCACTGGCGGCCAGAAGCCCAAGCCAATGGTCGAGATCGCTGGTCGGCCGATCCTTTGGCACATCATGAAATGGTACGCCCACCATGGGCACAAAGACTTCGTGTTGTGTTTGGGGCACTTGGGCAACAGCATCAAAGAGTATTTTCTTCATTATGAGGCGCTCAACAGCGACATCACCGTGCAGCTGGGATCGCAAGGGAATATCCGCTACCACAAGGCTCCCACCGAAGCCGATTGGACCGTGACCCTCGCCGACACGGGGCTCGAGGCCATGACGGGTGCCCGGTTGGCGCGCGTGCGACGCTACCTACCCAACGAGACCTTCTTCCTCACGTACGGTGATGGCCTCGCGGACGTCGACCTTGCCAAGCTCTTGGCCTTTCATCGGGCACACGGCAAGTTGGCCACAGTCACCGGCGTGGTTCCCCACGGTCGCTTCGGGCGCGTTGAGGTCGAGAACGACCGGGTTGTGTCGTTCGAGGAGAAGCCCCGCGGCGAAGGCGGGGGGCGCATCAGCGGCGGGTTCTTCGTGTTTGAGCCCGCGGTCTTCGATTTCGTCTCGACCGATGCCTCCTGTATTTTGGAACGCGAACCGATGAACAAGCTGGTCGCGGCCGAACAGTTGATGATGTATCCTCACGACGAGTTTTGGCAGTGCATGGACACCTACCGCGATCTCGTCTTGCTGCAGAACCTCTGGGACACCGGGCGAGCGCCGTGGCGCCTGCCGTCAGAGAGTTAGGGCACTCCGATGACTGTTTGGGAGTTCTTCAAAGGGCGCAGGATTCTGCTGACTGGCCACACGGGCTTCAAAGGAAGTTGGCTTGGGTATTGGCTGACTCAACTCGGCGCAGAGGTTTTAGGTTACGCGTTGCCCCCCCCTACCTCGCCGAACCTCTTTGAGTTGTTGAAGCTGAGGCAGTTGCTCCAGCATCGTGAGGGTGACATTCGTGACTTGGCGACTTTGACCGAGGTCTTGCGGGCGTTCAAACCAGAAGTCGTGTTGCATCTCGCCGCGCAGCCGCTTGTGCGACGCTCGTACCGCGAGCCAAAAGAGACGTTCGATACCAACGTCGGTGGCACCGTGAATGTGTTGGAGGCGATTCGCCACTGCCCAAGCGTGCGCTCAGCAGTGATGGTCACCTCCGATAAGTGTTACGAGAATCGCGAATGGGAGATGAGCTACCGTGAGAACGACGCGCTTGGAGGACATGACCCTTACAGCGCGAGTAAGGGTGCCGCCGAGATCGTCGTGGCCTCTTATCGAAAGTCGTTCTTCGCCGGTGCCAGCGGCCAAAAGTGCGTGGGTATTGCATCGGCGCGAGCTGGCAATGTGATTGGCGGTGGCGACTTTGCCGAAGACCGCATCGTACCAGACGCGGTGCGTGCGATTATGGCGAACCAGCCCTTAGAGCTCCGCAATCCGGGTTCAACACGCCCATGGCAACATGTGCTCGACCCCGTTGGGGCCTATCTGATGCTCGCTGCACACTTGGCCCATGAGCCAAAACGGGTGAGCGACGCCTTCAACATTGGCCCAGAGCTCGATGGTGTCGCCACGGTGCACGATCTCATCGCGCAATTCCACGCCGAGATGGGCAAAGGGCGCGCCGTTGACATCTCCAAAAAGCAGGGCAACGCGCCGCACGAGGCCAAGCTCTTGCGGTTGAGCTGCGACAAAGCCCACAACCTGTTGGGGTGGCGCTCAGTGTTTGGCACCCACGAGGCGATTGCGCGCACCGCGGCGTGGTATCGACGGGTGCTACTTGAAAATGGCAATGCCCGCACCGCCTGCAATCAGGACTTGCGGGCGTATACAGAACGCTCAACAGAGCGTTGGTTGACGGCTGCGCCCAAGCAGCCGACGGCTTCGAAAGGACGTAAGCGTCGATGAGTAAGTCTGAGTTGGAAAGTCTGCGCCAAGAGATTCTCGCCAAGGTTGAACAGTTCGAGGTCTTGCGTTCGAAAGATGCCAAGTTCGTTCCCGCTCAGTCGACCGTTCGCTACGCTGGCCGGGTGTTTGGCCCTGCCGAATTGCGCAACGCCGCTGATGCGGTGCTGGATTTTTGGTTAACGGCTGGCCGTTTCTCTGAAGAGTTTGAGCAGCGGCTCGCCGAATATTTGGGTGTCGAAGCCGTGCTGATGGTGAACTCCGGCTCGTCAGCCAACTTGCTGGCCGTGACCGCGCTGACCTCGCCCAAGCTAGGTGAGCGTCGGATCAAACCCGGCGACGAGGTCATCACGGTCGCGGCCGGTTTTCCGACAACGGTTGCGCCCATCCTGCAAAACGGTCTCATACCGGTCTTCGTCGATGTGGACTTGGGCGGCTACAACGCCCTACCCGAACGCGTGGGCGCTGCGATTGGGCCGAAGACACGCGCCATCATGCTGGCCCATACATTGGGCAATCCGTGGGACCTGGGTGCCATTGCCAAGTTGGCACGCGACAAAGGGTTATGGCTCGTCGAAGACAACTGCGATGCCTTGGGCTCCACTTACCAGGGCAAGAAGACCGCGACCTTTGGCGACCTGGCGACGCTCTCTTTCTATCCGGCTCATCACATCACCACGGGTGAAGGCGGCGCGGTGGTCTGCTCGACCGATGAGTTGCGCCGCATCGTCTTGTCGCTGCGCGACTGGGGCCGAGACTGTTACTGCGCAGGTGGCGAGAACAACACCTGTGGCCGTCGCTTCTCGCAGCAGTTTGGCACCTTGCCGTTGGGTTACGACCACAAGTATGTCTACAGCCATATTGGCTACAACCTAAAGGCCACTGACATTCAGGCTGCCATTGGCTGCAGCCAGCTCGATCGCTTGGATGGTTTTGTTGAGGCACGTAAACGCAATCACGCTGTGCTCTCGAAGGGGCTTGCTCGCTACGCCGATCGCTTGATCTTGCCCCGTGCCACACCCAACTCCGATCCATCGTGGTTCGCGTTCGTCATCACGGTGCGCGAAGATGCCGGCTTCTCGCGTGAGGATTTGGTGCGCCACCTGTTCGACCAGAAGGTGGAGACGCGCAACCTGTTCAGCGGCAACTTGCTGCGCCACCCGGGTTTCTTGGACATTCCGCACCGCGTGGTAGGCGACCTGAAGAACACCGACGAGATCACCGCGCGGACCTTCTTTGTCGGCGTATATCCTGGCTTGGGTGATGCCGAGCTCGCCTACATGATCGAAGCCTTCGACAAGTTCTTCGCCAAGCACGTCTGACATGTCTGTCTTTGAGGTATCTGTATGCCGCAGCCGGTAAAGCTTAAGGCCATGGTGGCCGAGGTCGTCGAACACCAACCGGGGCTTCGAACCTTGGTGTTAAAGCCAGAGCGGCCCGCGCCGCGATTTGCCGCCGGACAGTTTCTGCATTTGGCAATCGATTCTTACGACCCAGCGTCACACTGGCCCGACTCGCGCATCTTTTCTATTGCCAGTTCGCCCGACACGCGTAGCGCCATCCACGTGACCTTCTCGGCAGTAGGCCAGTTCACCCGTCGGATGTTGTCGCTCAATGTCGGGGATTCGGTATGGCTAAAACTCCCGTACGGAGAGTTCACCGTAGAAACCAGCGACGCCGCGCCGGCAGTGCTTGTGGGGGGGGGGACGGGAGTTACGCCCTTTGTGCCGTTGTTATCGGGCACCACACCACCGCAGGGCCCGGTTTGGGTGCTCTATGGCGGTCGCAGTCCCGAGCACCTGATCTATCGGGACACGATTGAGCGAGCGACCAAGACCTGGCCGCATGTGCGGGCGACCTATTTTGCCGAACAAGGCCAGGCACCCAACACTGTGACAGGACAACTGTCGGTCTATGAGCTATTGCATGCGGCCCAAGCGTTGAATGCCGCTAACCGAGCCGTCTTCTACCTCTCCGGACCGCCCGGCATGCTGCAGCATTTCTCCAAAGAATTGCAGGCGCATGGTGTCGTGCTGCCGCGCATTCATATTGATGCGTGGGGAGATTGAACGCTACATCTTCAACCCACGTGCGTAGATCGTCTGCCGCAGCTCTTCGTTGGTCGCGTACGGTGTGTCGATCATATCGATGAGGACGGGCTGGTCTTTCTTTACGGGTTTGGTCAGCACGTGGCCGAATCGGCCTAGCATCAGCTCGCGACAGGAAATTTGGCCCCGGAGCAACGGGATCGCCATGTAGATGTCTTCCTCCTGAAGCTTGTGGCCCAGAGGCAAATCTGCGGCGGCATAGACACCACGGATGTAACCGTCAAGATAGTCGACTTCTTTTTGCAGCGGCGCCTTTCGTTCTTGGGCCGAGGCACCACAGAACAATTTGGCATTCTTGAAGGCTCGGAACCAGTGGTCGATCTGCTCAGGCAACGACGAATACTTTGCGATCTCGACGCCGTCTGTGTTGATATCGATGTGGCGCTCAAACGTGCGGGCACCCTTCGCATAGGCGATCGTCACCGACGTGACCCAGTCGTGGGACTCGTGGCTGCTGTAACCAATGGTGTGGTTCGGGTAGCGGTTCTTCAGGTACTCAATCTGGTTGAGCTCACACTCGCCATCTTCATGGGGGTAGGCGGCAATGCAATGGTTGATGGCGAGCGGAATGCTGCGATGCTCGAAGAAGGTGACCATGTCGTCCAGGTCCTTCTGCGAAGTGCCGCCCACCGAAACGATCACGGGCTTCTTCGTTTTGGCGATGCGCTCCATCAACATCCAATCGGTGGCATCGGCGCTCGCGATCTTGATGATCGGCATCTCGAATTCGACGCACCAGTCGACCGATTTCTCATCGAACGGGGTCGCCATCGGAATGCAGCCGCTCTTGCGGATAGCCTCCACCAGCGTGGCGTAGCCTTCTTTGTTAATCTGGGTCTCAGTGATGCGCTTGACATAGCGAATGTCTAACCGATCACGAAAGTCCTTGTGCACGAAGCTGTTCACATCGCGAAACTGCAGCTTGATCGCCGCGCGCACGTTGTTGAAGCGAACGACGCGGGAATGCTGTCGAATGATTTCGAGGCCGCGCTCAATGCTGCCAAGGTGGTTGTTGGTGACTTCGAGAACAAACAGATCTTCGAAGATGTCGCGACTGATCATAGTGTGATCCTTCTATCAGGTTGCTCAAAACTACAGCGCCTGCAGGCTAGTGGCGAGCAAGGTCCGCGTTTCGTCAACGGACAAGCTTCGCTTTTCCATCTGTCCAGGTCCGCGGGTCAAAATAAAGGTTACGCCCCCGCCCTGGTTCTTCTTATCGGTCTTCATCGCTGCCATCAGCGCATCCAACGCCGCATGTCGTACCGTTGTTTGGTGGCCTTCATACAAAGGCCGCAACCAGGCGACAAGCGCTTCGTGACTACCGGGTCCGATCAAGCCAAGCGCCTCGGAGACATGCGTCGCACACGCCATTCCCATCGATACGGCGATGCCATGCGGCACAGCGAAATTCGTCGCCGACTCGATGGCGTGCGCAAACGTGTGACCGTAGTTCAGAAAATTGCGCACACCACGATCAAACTCGTCAGCTTCAATGAAGCGCTTTTTGATGGCAAGTGCTTCGCGAACAATCTCGGCCAGGGCGTTTGGCGCTGTTGGCCAGATCTGTAGATGCTGCCACATACGCTCAACCGCAGCGGGACCGTCGACCCAAGCGATCTTTACCGCCTCACCCAGGCCGCTCCGCAGGTCGTCTGGGCTCAGCGTCTTCAAGACATCGTGTACGAGCCGCACTTCATGGGGTGAATAAAAAGTGCCAAGTTGGTTTTTGAAACGCCCGATGTTAAGAGAACTCTTGCTGC
>JAKLEG010000145.1 GCA_022703175.1 Myxococcota bacterium
GACCCGTGCCCCCCACCATATCGATGATGCGCTTGACCGCGTGCACTTCGGGCAGCTCTTGCGAGATCAGGTCCAACTGGTTGGAGTTGATGGTCAGGCGACTGGCGGCCCACGCGGCACCAACCCCCAACACCAATAGGGTCACGAGCACGGCCAGCGGATGGCCAACGATGAATTCGGCGTAAGCCTTGGGAATTCGGTTAGAGAGAGCCTTCGGATCGTGATTCATGGGGCGTCGAGTAACGCATTTCTACCTACCTCGCCAATGGAATTCGTCGCTGGCCGCTCCCCGCTAGACCTTGCCTACACCCGGGGTAGGCACAAACCGCGCATCGCAAGGTCCTGCGCCAACCCCCCCCGTCAGTTGGCCGTCGTGGCACCAAACGGCACCGGCTTGCCCAAACTTTGTAACAAATTCAAAACGGCCGTCGCTTCATTCAACCGGGCCGAGAGATCTTGCGCCTCGGAGGCATACACCATCGTGTTGGCATCGATAATTTCGAGCGCGGTGGCGGCTCCCGCCGCTTCGCTGGCCACGGCCAATTTTTGCGTGTCGTGAGCGACATCGAGTTGACGGGCAGCCAAGCGGCGGGCCGTTTGGGCATCGCGCCAAGCCTGGTACGACGCTTCGACTTCGCTGCTTATCTGCGCCTGCAGATCTTTGGCCATGAGCTCCTTCTGGTGCCACTGCGAGGCCGCAATGCTGTACTGCGCCTCGCGAATGCCACCGTCAAAGACGTTGAGCGACACGGTGCCCAACAACACCCATGAATACGGGTCGTCGTCAAAGCGGGTCTCTTTGGAGTTGTCGGCCTTACCTTGGGCAATGAAGTTCACCGACGGGAAGTATTTGGCCAACACCTTGTCGACCTCTCGCTCGGCCACTTCGACCTCCATCGTGGAGGCCAAGAGGTCCCGCCGTTCTTTGACCGCCGCGTCCTGCAACGAGGCCAGCGCAGTGGTTTCTGGTAGGCTTGGCAAAACAGGCTCCGCAAGCACGAAATCACCGGTAATTCCGGTCAAATAGCGGAATTGCGCTTTGGTTTTCTCAAGCGCAGCACGCAGACTTACAAGCTTACTTTCGGCATCGGTGACTTCGAGCTCGGCGCGCTTCACCTGCAGTTGGGTGGCCGCTTGCAGGCCGGCCCGGACACTCACGTTTTTGAAATGGCCGTTGGCTGAGGCCACCGAGCCCTCGGCCACCTTGATCATCTGCTGCAAGGTCACAAGCCCAAAGTAGGCTTTGGTGACGCCGTACAAAATCTGCTCACGGCCATGCCCCACGCGCTGCAACATAGCATCGTGCTGGGTCCAGGTGCCGCGGGCGAATGGGATCGATTCGGGGGTGAGGATAGGCACCATCACTGAGAAAGTGGCAGAGAAGGTATCCGCTTTTGGAACAAAGCCGGAAAACGCGTTGCCCCCACCGGAAGCACCACTCAGGTCGATGGGATTATTGGGATCCGCCTGGTTGTAGCGTTGGATAAGCTCATAAATGGGCGCAAACATGTTGGTAAGCCCCGACATATCCGGCTCATTTCGCTCCCCCATGTGGGTCCAGTTGCCTTCGGCCGCAAGCTTCGGCAAAAACATCCCCACCGCAATCCGCTTGGCGGCCTGCGTTTGGTTCAACGTCTCTTCCAACGCCTGCAGGCTGATATTGTTGCTCTTGGTGCTGTTAAGCGCCTCATCAAGCGTCACGAGGCGCGCCTCGCTGTTCGCGGCCAGCGCCAGAAGTAGTAGTGAAATCAACACGATAGCCTCACTTCTTCTCGGTGTGGGAGACCGCCACCTTGGGGGCCATGAACGAATAGATAATCGGCACCACGTACAACGTGAGGAAGGTGGCCACAGTGAGTCCGCCCATCACCGCCTTGGCGAGCCCTTGCCAGCCCGCCGCGCCTTCGCCGATGCCCAACGCCAACGGAATCATGCCAATGATGGTGGTAAGAGCCGTGAGCAACACCGGTCGCAAGCGCTGTTGTGCCGCCGCCTTAGCTGCCTCCATACGATCTGGATACTGCGCGCGCAGCTGATTGGCCGCATCCACCAACACGATGCCGTTGTTCACAACAATGCCGACCAACATGATGACGCCGATGAGCGCCGCCATATCCATGCTAGAGCCGGTGAGCACGAACGTAGGCACAACGCCAATCGCCGCCAACGGCACCGTCATCATAATAATGAGTGGCTCGCGAAACGCCTCAAACTGGCTGGCCATCACCATGTACACCAACAGCACGGAGATGAGCAGCGCCCAGCCCAGGTAGCGGAACGAGTCCATGAAGTCCTCGGCCGTGCCGCCAATGGTGTATGAGAAGTCGCGAGGCAACTGATAGTCGGCCATGATGGCCTGAACTTCAGCAATGCCATCGGCCATGTCTTTGATGTGCGAATCGCCGTCGTTGTCCAACCACTCGCTCTTAAGCGTGATGTTCAACCGCGTCACCCGCG
Source organism: Myxococcota bacterium (assembly GCA_022703175.1). Classification (GTDB taxonomy): domain Bacteria; phylum Myxococcota; class XYA12-FULL-58-9; order XYA12-FULL-58-9; family XYA12-FULL-58-9; genus JACRCV01. The sequence continues at coordinate 2,458 of JAKLEG010000145.1, forward strand.
CCTGATCCAACCGGGTGATATCGGTAGGCCCGAGCCCCACGGCGACATCGGCGATGTTGGCCAGCGGCACCACCTCGTTGCCGAGGGTCACCACCGGCATGCGCTTCAACTCATCCACGTCCTCCCGGTGCTCCTTGGCGTAACGCACCAAGATGTCGTACTCGTCACCGCCATCGGCATAGCGCCCGGCCACCTTGCCCATGAAATAGGTGGAGACCGAGTTACCGACCGTCGTGGTGGACAACCCCAATTGCGCCAGTTTGGGACGATTGAACTCCACCTGCACTTCCGGTTTTTGGTCTTGCATCGAAAAGGTGACGTTGCCCACCTGCGGCAGTGTCTCGATTTTAGCTTTGAGTGCCAAACCCACCTGACGCGCCTGCTCCAGGTCGTGCCCCTTGATCTGCACCTCGATGTCGCCGTCGCCGCCCATCATGTTCATCTGTTGACCGACACGCACGTTGATGCCCGGCAACGCCTTCAGCCGTTCGCGCAGCGCCGCCTCGATCTGTTGCTGCGTACGCTGACGCTGCTCTGGAGCCACCAGCGGGATACGCAGAGTGCCAGCGTGCGGGCCCTTGGCGAACATTGCAATGAAGCCCTTACCCACCCCCACGTCCAGCGTGACCATCTTGCGCTCGGCGGGCGTGATAGTGTCGTTTACCACGGCGACCACCTCACGAATGATGCTGTACGCCTCGCCGACGTTGTTCCCCACGGCGGTATCCACCGACAGCTCCACCATCGACGAGTCGTCCTCGTGCATAAAGTCGGTGGGCAGCACAATCACCATCAAGGCGGTAATACCAAGCATGCCGAAGATGCCCACGGCCGCGATCCAGCGATGTGTCAGCGTCCAGGTGCTGGTCCGGTTAAACCAACCGCGCACAGGCTTCAGCGGGTCGTTCAGCTCGGCGCGCTCCAACACACGCGTGGCAGACTTGGTGGCCAACAATCGTGAGGCCAAAAGTGGCACGAGCGTCAGCGACACGAGCAGCGACACCAACAGCGAAAAGCAAATGGTCACCGCCATGTCTTTGAACATCACGCCGGCGATGCCCGGCACGTACAACACCGGCAAAAACACCGCGACGGTGGTGAGCGTTGAGGCGGTGACCGCCATGCTCACCCCTTGAGCGCCCTTGATCGAGGCCTCCCACGCCGACATCCCTTCAACCCGCAGCCGGTAAATATTTTCCAGCACGACGATGGAGTTGTCGACCAACATGCCTATCGCTAGCGCCAACCCCGCCATCGAGATGATGTTCAAGGTCATGTGGGCTGCGTCCATCACCCAGAAGGTCGTAATCACCGATACCGGAATTGACACCGCCACAATCAGCGCTGAACGGAAGTCACGCAGGAAGAACAACAACGTCAGGAAGGTGACAATCACACCGATGATGCCGGTAGACGACAGGTTGCCAAGCGAAGCATTGATGAAGTCGGCCTGACTGAAGATCTTGCCGAATTCAATTTGCGCTGCCGTGGCCTTTTTGATGTCGTCCAACGCCGCCATCACTGCTTCGGCGGCACGTACGGTGTTTGCACCCGATTGTTTGCGCACCAATAGCCAAATAGTCGGCTGGCCGTCGGCCTCCAACATCCGTTGCGTTTCGGCAAAACCGTCCTCAAGTGTGGCAACTTCTTTGAGCAACAAAGGTACCGGCCCGGCATCGGTCATGCGGCTGCCCACCACCACCTCAGCCACATCGGCGACCTTCTGGTATTTGCCGCGCACCTGAATCGTAAAATCCAACTTGCCCTGCTCGATGGTACCGCCCGGCGATTGCACGTTGCCTTGGTAAACGGCGCCCACCACCGCGTTCACGTCCAACCCAAAGGCTGCCACCTTGGCCGGATCTAACAACACGTGAATTTCGCGTTCTAGACCTCCGGCCACCTCGCTGCTGGCAATTCCAGGCAAGCGTTCGATACGCGGCTGCACCTCTTTCACCGCGATGCGACGCAGCTCATCCAACGGGTACGGCCCCGTGACGGTGAGCATCACCACCGGCTGCAGCGACGGGTCGAAGGCAAAGACCATTGGCTGGTCGGCATCCTCTGGCAACGCCCGCTTGGTAAGCTCCAACGACCGGCGCACGTCGGTTTCGGCCACCTCCATATCCTTGCCCCAGTCGAACTTGGCGCTCACCACCGAGATGCCCTGCTTCGAGGTGGAGTCGATCTGGGTGGCATCCTTCACCGCCGCCACCGCGCCCTCGATCGGGCGAGTCACCAGCGTTTCGATGTCTTCGGGGCTAGCACCTTGATAGGTGGTGATCGTGACCACCACCGGGAAGCTGATTTCAGGGAATAGGTCGAGCGGCAAGCGCATGAGCCCAAAGGCGCCAAAGCCCACCGCGATGACAAAGAGCATCGACGTGGTGACGGCCCAGCGCACCGACAGGTTGGACAAATTCATGGTAAGGCTCCGTTAGCTCGGCTCTTTTTCGACGATGCGGACCTTCTGACCGTCTTTTAGGCCATGCTGGCCGCGCACGACCAACGTGTCCCCTTCGGCCAACCCCTCCATCACCTCAAAGGTGCTGCCGGTGCGCGCGCCCAAGCGCACCTTGCGCTCCCGGGCCACATTCTCGGCGTCAATCACGAAGGCCTTGCGCAACTCACTACCCGCGCGTTGCTCAGCCAACAGGCGCGAGTCCAACAGCAACGCGGGCTCCGGCGCTACCAAGGCTTGGGTATGAATGCCCACCACGATCTTGGCCGTGCCAAACATGCCAGCCTTAAGCGCCCGCGTGCCGGTGGTTGGTTCCAGGGGATTGTCGAAGGTCACCTCGGCACTGTTGGTGCGCGTGCCTTGATCCAAATAGGGCAGGATACTGGTGACAACACCCTTGAAGGTGCGTCCCGGATAGGCGTCGATGGCGAGCGAAACCTCCTGATTTATCTTAACTTTTTGAATATCGATCTCAATCAGTTTAAGCCGCGCCTTCATGCGGGTCAGATCATACAGCTGACACAACGGCAGCTGCGGCACCGCCATGTCGCCGGTTTCTAGCATCTTGCCGGCCACAACGCCGGCGATGGGGGCGGTGATCACGGCGTTGCTAGCGGTAACGGCCAATTGCCCACGCGAGGCCTCCAAGGCTTTGCGCTGCGCCACGGTGGATAAGTAGCTCGTTTGCACCTGATCAAACGTCTGGCGGGTAATGACCCCGGCGGCGAGCAGGTCTTTGGAACGCGAGAGCTCAGCGTCGAGGTTATGGATCTGCGCGTCCAGCGCTTCCATTTGCGCCACCATCTGCTCCAAGCCCTTGTCGAGGCTTTCCTTACGAATCAGCGCCAAGCGCTCCCCTTGGCGCACCACCTGCCCGTCCTGCCACGGGAAGTAGATGATGCGATCGGGCACCGGCGAGTAGACCTTAACCTCTGCATACGGCTTCAGGTCGGCCACGTAGCTCAAGACGTCGGCGACATCGTCGCGCTTGACCTTTTCAACGATCACCGGGGTCGCGGCCCCAACAGCCGCCGTAGCATCTTTGCCACCGCTGCAGCTCACCACGACGCCGAACATCGCCAAGGCTGCCAGACCAAGTCCCACCATCACCAATCGAAATGTTTGCCGTTTCATGATTTCACCTCACGAGCTGTCTTGGATTCCGGATGCGGGGCGTCGAGACAATCACAGTGGCAGGACTTCACGGTCGCCACGGCTTGTTTCAAAAATTGCAGTTCCGCGTCGAGGTGCCCACGCAGGTGAGCAAACAATAACGATGGCCCGAGCCAGGCGCGCCGCACCAAACCACAGCCGTTCTCGCCGTGAACAGGCGGCAACTCCCCAATGTGCGACTCGATCAGCGCGGCCAATTCGGACACAAAGCCTGACATCATTTCCACGCGCGCTTCAAACAACTGCTGCAACACCGCGCCGTCCAGGTGACTGGCAAATGCCAGACCGACGTTGAACGGATGCTTGGGGCCGGTGGTGCTGCGCAAATAGGCCTCCACTCCAGTTGCCAGCGCCTGCTGCCCCTGGGGGGTAATTTGATACACACGTCGAGCTGCGCCTTGACCAGCCTGCTGCAACTCACTGGCAATGAACCGTCGCGCTTCCAAACTCTCCAGCACCCGATAAATGGAGGAGAGCCCGATCGCGGTCCATTCCGTCATGCGGCGCTCACGAATTTTCTGTTCCAAACCATAGGCATGCGCAGGCGCCTCCGCCAGGAGGCCTAACAACACGACTTCCTTCTCAGAAGCATCACCTAGTTCCTGCTTGCGCTTAGCCACAACATCGCCTCCACTCCAACAAACACCACGCAACCCAAACGACATCCGGCGCTAAATTCTCATATGAGAATATTCCCTGGCGAGTATTTTATTGCCAAGCAATATCGGGAACTTGGGATGGTGCCACTCCCCGTGCTACAGGAGCGGCATGTTCGAGGCATTGCTGGTGGCAGGAATCCTACTGTTCTTCGTCGCGTTGGTGCTGTTGAACGCCTTAATTTCGGCCACAACCCTAACGATCGGTGGGATTAGCCTCATCGGTGTAGGCCTGCTCCTGGGTGTCGGTGGTGGCTTGGGTTACCACTATTGGTTGTATCGAGGCTTGGTGGCCGCCGGGCCTCTGCCAAAACGCTGGTGGCTGTACCCCACCGAACAACATGAGCGCCTGAGCCGAGCTGCGTGGCACAAGGCCCTGCCCTGGTTTGTGGCGGGTGCCGCAGGCTTTGGCCTCATCATGTTGGGGGCGGTGGTGACCTTTCTAACCGCGATCCGGGAGCTTTAGTGCATAGCCTTGGGTTGACCGCTGGTGCGCTTCCGCGTGCGCAGTGCCGAATCCTCTCAAGGTGCTCGGGAAAATGGTGCACCGCAACATTTCTTGCCGATTTACAGGACGATTCAAACCGGCCTTCGATAATACAGACAGGTTCGCGCATCGCCCGCGGATGACGCTGAAGGAGCTTGCAACCATGTTGATCACAAGTCTTTGGCCTACTGCGTTTAGCTACTCGTCAAATGTAAGTGCGAGTGCCAAGCCCCCAGCCCAGGACGCCAGCCGCTGCCCCGAAGGGGTGCCCGTGGTAGCCGACCAGGAAATGCGCCGGGGTAACTTCGTGGTTGGCAGCATCCGCAAGCATCCGACGCAGAAAATTTGGGCCTACGAGTACGTCAATCGCGATGGCCTGATTTGGCGCACTGATTTTGTAAAGATGGAGCGCGCCAAGCCCGTTTACTACCAATCGACGGGGCTCACCGATGACCGCGGTCTCATCAACCGGATGATGGGTAACCAACACACGGGCTGCAGCACCTCGGACCTGAACGAGGCGTTTATGAACTCCGGCGCCTGGCCGCTCGCGAAGCTGGTCTAGACCCTACTTTCCATCGCTCCCCCCTCCACACGTCCCACCGCCGTTCCTAACACCATCGCCGACTTGGGTGTCTTCGTTGCAAGGAGACGCCGATGCTTGTCGCCGACCTTTATGAAAATACCCCGAGGCTCGTCACCCTGAAACCCGAGCAGGCAGCACTTGTGGACGTGCCGTTGGTGGTCGTCGCTGAAGCCGATCCGTCGTTGCGCCGCGAGTTGGTCCAAAGGCTTCGGGATGAGGGTTGCCTGGCTGTGGCCGTTGCCACCGCCGCAGAGTTAGAGCGCGCGGTGGCCTCCACGCCAACGGAAGATGCGACGTACTATCGCCCGGATATCGTTCTGGCCGACACCCGCCTGCTGGTCAGCTCGGTGTTGAGCACACTTGAGTTACTGCGCAACGATTGGCTGGCGCCGCTGGTCGTCTGTTTGGCAACCACCTGTGATGCCGCAGCCGTGCAATTGGCCGATCGCGCCGGTGCGGTGTCCATCATGAGCACGCCGCCGGATATCTTGAAGCTATTGGCCTGGTGCGAATTTGCCGTTGCCGCGTAGTCGCCGCAATCCACGCCCGCGACCCCCTCAACATCGCGCGCCTCACAAAAAAAGGGCACCCCTCGCGAGGTGCCCTCTTTCAAAACGCTAGAACCGAGGTAAGCGATGCGCGACCGATCGCTACTTCACGCGCCTAAGCACCGTGACACAGTTCGTGACGGCTGAGCCGCCAACGTTCATCGTCACACCCACCTGCGGCACCTTCTTCGAGGGCTTGAGGCCGATCGGTTCTTCGATGAGTTGCTTGTAGATAAGCGCATGCATCGACGCGCCGGTGGCGCCCACCGGATGGCCCTTGGCCTTCAACCCACCCGAGATGTTCACACACACCTTGTCGTCATCGGCCGTAAATCGACCGTTCACATAGTCCACACCCGCCTTGCCGTCGGCCGACAAACCGAGTGCTTCCGTGCACAACAGCTGGTTGACGGTGAAACAGTCGTGCACTTCGGCGAGATCGATGTTGGCGGCGGAAATTCCAGCTTCCTTGTACGCCTTGGCCACCGCGTCCTTACCGGCTTCCAGCACCCACTTATTGGGGCGCTTCGAGAGCGGCAGGTACTCTTCGGAATGGCCGATGCCGGCGATCTCCACGACCTTCTTCTTGGTGGCCTTGGCATTCTCGGTGGTGGTGAGCACCACCGCAGCGGCGCCATCGGTCACCAGCGAACAGTCATGCAACCGCAACGGCGCGGCGATCATCATGTTCGAGCCCTTGCCAGAATCAGGCAGCGCCAGAATCTCGGCGGCCGTGGCCGGGCCGTTCTGCACGTGCGCCAGCGGATTCGACGCGGCGTTCTTGTAACAGAGCGCGGCGACATGAGCGAGCTGAGTGCGGAACTCGCTATCAGTGAGCTTGTAGTGTGCCGCATACGCCTTGGCGAGCTCGGCGAACAAGCCAGGGAAGGTGCCACCCTTGCTGCCTTCTTCCGGCCAATATGAACACGTGGCCAGAGTTTGCGTCATCGCAGGGGTGTCGAGCATATTCATCTTCTCGACGCCAATGACGAGGACGTTCTTAAAGCGGCCGGCTTCGATGGAATACAACGCGTCGTAAATTGCGACCGACGAGGACGCACACGCACACTCGGTACGAGTCATCGGCTTGAAACGCAACGCCGGATCGATGGCCACCGCCAAGGGTGCCACGTGCTCTTGGTTTACGAAGCGGGACGGCGAGCAGCTGCCAATCCATACGGCGTCGATATCTTTGGCGGCCAAGCCCGAGTCCTTGATCGCGCCTTGGCCGGCCTCGATGATCATGTCGTAGTAGGACTTGGTGTCGATCTTCTTCTTGAAAGAGATCATGTCCTTGACTTCGATGTGCGCACCAAACTTGGTGTTGTACGCGCCGATAATGCTGACCTTACTCATGACGAACCTCTTAGCTCTTGAAAACGTTAGTTATTTGGCAAGCCCACTGGAGATCAAACCGCCGGTGATCTCCAGGCAGGTGGCGTCCACCGCTTCGTTCTGCGCGGCGAACATAATGATGTCGGCGATTTCCGACGGCTCGATCAGGCGGTTGATGTGCACGCCCTTCAGGATGCCAGCCAGCGCCTCTTGGTTCATCCCCTTTACCATAGGCGTGCCGACATAACCGGGGGCCACCGCCACGCAGCGGATGTTTTGGATACCGCGCATCTGGAATTCGCCCACCAAGATCTTGGGCCACAAAGCGATCGCGGCCTTGGCCGACGAGTAGTTCATTTGGCCGGTTTGACCAGCCTTATTCACTGACGAGATCGGCACAAGCAGACCCTTGTAGCCGTTGTTGGCCATGCGGATCGCAGCTTCGCGAATGGTGATGAAGCATCCCACCAGGTTCACGTCGATGACCGCCTTGAACTGGTCGGTGGTCATCGCACGCTTTACCTTGCCGGTTTCCTTGTCGAGGTTGATCATCAAGCCGTCCTTGATGATGCCGGCGCAGGCCACGCAGATGTTCAGTTGGCCGAACTTCTCAATGGCCAGGTCCATCAGGCCCGCGACGTCTTCGTCGCTGGTCACGTTGCACTTGGCGCTGGCGGCGCTGCCACCGGCCGCGGTGATCTCACCGACCACGCGCTCCAGGTTCTTCTGGTCCATGTCACCGATGACGACCTTCACGCCCTTGGCGGCCATGCCCTTGGCAACCGACTCACCAATCCCACTGGCTCCACCCGTAACAACTGCTACTGCACCTTTGAGTTCCATCTGACACCTCAGATTGTTGTTAAACACCACTCCAAAAATGCTGCGACGAACCCCAAAGCGGTTGTCGTCGTGTCCGCGCTTGCCCACCGACCATTATTAGCATCGCCCGGTCGGCGTCGTTTTGCATTGCACCAAAAATTCACGACTCTCATGCTGCAACGCAAGACGACAGAGCGGCATTTGTCATTTCTATAGAGGCATGTCAAGCATGGTGCATTGCAGCAATACCAAGTCTGCGTCGACCTCGACGTAGGCCCCCCAGGAGGCGCATCACCGAAAGAGAAGTGGGTAGGGAGGGTCGATTACGAAGCGAAGCGATGCGGCGCTAGTGTAGGCGGAAGCGCAGGCCGACTTGCCCACCCACCCAGCCGACCACACTCGGATCGAAGTCGTCGTTCTGACGGGCCGCACCGGTGCGAAACACCTGGGCCTTGCGGGCGGAGAAACGTTGCGCTTCAAGTGCCTCGCTGACCAGCAGGTGATAACACGGGCCGGCGAACACCGCGATGTGGGGCAACAACTCCCACGCCACGGTTGCGCTGGCAGTGCTCAAGAGACTTTGGCCATCGCTCGCGTCGTTGGCCTCCCAACGCCAACCACCGTCCTGACGACGAATCAACTGTTCGGCACTAACATCCAGGTCGAGCGCCCACGACGCCTTGACCGGCAGCCGCGCTCCTAGGCTCAAACCGGTCGCCAACATCGGGTGCGGCGTATCAGTTTCGAGCCCGACCAGGAGCCGCCAATGGGTGTAGCGCGCACCGTTCTGCAGTGCCAAGCGCGTGATGCCCGTATCATCCACGAAGCTTTCGACGTTCCAACGCCCGGCCCACATAATATTGATAACTCCAAGCGCGGCATCGGCGTCTTTCGCGATGTTCACCACTCCCACCTGCACGCCGTTCACACCGCCTGCCGCCACGTTCACCGTGCCTAGCTGGGCCCCCGTCACCGTGCGGGTATTTAAGTTCAGCACGCCCAGCT
>JAKLEG010000146.1 GCA_022703175.1 Myxococcota bacterium
CACCGACCGCGCGGTGATCCCGGTCAAGGGCGATGTGCCGACCATCGGCTTCGGTACCACCACCGACGTGAAGCTGGGCGACACCACCACGCCGCCGAAGGCGCTGGCCCGCGCGCTCACCGACGTGCAGCAGTTCGAGGGTGCATTGAAAACGTGCGTGACCGTGCCGCTAGCCCAGCACGAGTACGACGCGCTGGTCAGCTTCTCCTACAACGTCGGCAGTCGTGCGTTTTGCCAGTCCACGCTGGTGAGGAAACTCAATGCTGAGGACTACGCCGGGGCCTGTGCCGAACTGCTGCGCTGGCGCTTCTTCCAGGGCAAGGACTGCGCGCTGCCTGCCAATGCACGCCTGTGCGGCGGGCTGGCCACGCGTCGGCAGTCCGAGTACCGCCAGTGCGTCGGAGAAGCGCCATGAACTTGATTCCGTGGCCGTACCGCTGGCTGGCAGTGGCGGCGTTGGCAGCTGCACTGATCGGCTTCGGCTGGATCAAGGGTGCGGGCCACGTTCAGGCCCAGTGGGACGCCGCCGTCCAGAAGCAGACCCTGCAGGCCGCCGCCGTCCGCGAGCGACAAGCGCAGGCCACCGTCAAGGTTGTCACCCAGTACGTCGACCGCGTCCGCGTCGTCCGCGAGAAGGGCGACACCATCATCAAAGAGGTTCCCGTCTATGTGCCCGTTGAGGCCGATGCTGCTTGCACTATCAACCGTGGCTTTGTGCGCCTGCACGACGCTGCCGCCGCCGGTGAGTTGCCCGAGCCCGCCCGAGATGCTGATGCGGCCGCCGCAGGCATTGCGCTCTCTGCCGTCGCCGGAACCGTTGCCGCCAACTACCAGACCTGCCACGAAAACGCCGAGCAACTGAGGGCGTTGCAGGCGTGGGTCAGCGAGATGAATGCAGCCGCCAAACAGTGACTTGATGCTGGCCGACTTCTGCCTACCCGACGCGCCTCGCCCTTACGCCCAGACCTCGTCCAGATTCTTTGCTGCCAGCAGCTTCTCCCGCAGTGCGTAGCGCGACGACTGCATATTGACCTCGCTGCTTTCCGGGCGCGGGATCGGGACAATCGCCGTCGCTGGCCCTTTGAACTTGATCATGTACTTGCCGGTGTCGTTGTAAGGCAGGATGGCCTCGACCTCGGCTATGTGGGTAATGGCAGCGACTGGGGCGACCTGATAGGCAGCGATGAACTTCAGCTTGGAAATGTGCTTCGCGTTGATTCTCACGGCGAACCAGCAGTTCTCATTCAGGAAGCGTTGCTTGAAACCTTCCTCGCGGGCAGGGACGACGATGGTGTCGAACTTGTCGTTCTCCGACCCCACGGGCTGCACCTGATCGCTCGGGTCCTCCTGCTTCGGCGGCGTGAAGGCGTTGATCCCGAGCATCGGAAGGATCAGCAACATATCGGCCAGGAACGCCTGCGCCGTGGCCTTGGCTGCCGGGGCCATCGTCGGGGCCGTCGGGTTGTTCTTGTTCAGCAGAATGGCCCGGTCATGCTTCTTGGCCAGCGCAACCAGCGCCGACTCCAGGTACTGGACTTCGGTCTTGCCGATCTTGTGGTTGCGGTCGAAGAAGTAGACACCCCACACCCAACCTTCCTTGTTGGAAACGTGGTTCTTCAGGCGGTCACCGACGGGATCGGCCTCGCCGATGTAAATCGTCTCTTCGGCGGCGTTGCCGACAAGGATGTAGATACCGGCTTGCGAGAAACCGGGCTCCTGCTTCAACAGATGGAAAAGCTCCTTGTTGAAGACGACGCCGTAGCCAGACCAGTTCGACTTGTCGAGGTGACGAATGCCCTCAGGGTCACCGGTCGTCGCGAATAGCGTGATTGAAAACGGCTGCATGAACTTCTCCCCCGACTATGCTCTTCCCGTGGTGACTACTTGACCACTTCCATCAGCTTCCCGAAGCTGTCCACAACGTCGTACCTGACGTTTTCCGGGGCGAAGCGGCGGTTCATCTCGTCGAAGAACTTACGGGCGCATTTGATTTTGGTTTTCTCGATCTCGCGCAGATCCATCGAGGACATTGACCCCTTGGTTTCCGCCACGAAGTAGATGTGCTTCACCGCGCCTTCCTTGAACGAAATGGCCCAGTCGGGGTTGTAGTCGCCAACCGGTGTTGGAATCAGAAAACCTCGTGGCAACTTGGCGTAAACGACCACTTCGACGCTGGCCTCCAGCGCCTCGGCAAAGTCACGCTCCGGCTTCGATCCGGAATCCGGCAGCACGAAGTCGTAGATGTGGTGCTTGGGCGTCTTGACCGCGTGGCTGAAGTCCTGCTTGGTCTGCCCGGCGGTGAAGATATCGAGGTCGAATTTGTCCTCGACCGGATCGTAGGCCAGGTGCTCAATGATGACCGTGGCCTTCTGCTCATTGATTAGCCGCGTGGCCTCGGCGATGAAGCTCTCTGGGTTGGTCTTGAACTGCGCAAAGACCGCGACGTTGATGCCCTTGAGGATTTCCGCCACCGTCCGGCGGGTCAGTTGCGTGCCTTCGGCCAGCTTGCCGACAAGGTCGTACTTGACCGCCGAGTGGATCGAGTTGCGGTTGGTTTCGGTTTCCGTGGCCTTCAACTCAAAGGCATTGCCGCCCTTGATGCCGTCGTAGGTGACGGCGGCAGCCTGCTCACCGTGCTGGATGGTGTATTGCAGCGGGGTCACGCGCAGGGCGGCGTCCAGCTCCTTGACCGCCTTCTGCACCAGCTCGTCCGAGTCGAAATCGACGCTGTAGGCCGCCTTGCGGTTGATGCGGTTCCACAGCGCCTTGAACTCCTGCTTGTCGAAGTTGGCGTTGAGAGGGTTCTTCTTGGGTTTGCGGTCGTCGCCAATGTCGGGCAATTGGCTGGCGCTGAAGACGCTGTCGATGAGTTGGAACACCTGCTCGGCGTGCGGCTTCAGCTCTGGCGGCAGATCGGCCAGCGTGCCAGCTTTCTTGGCATCGTGATACGCGCCCGCAATCCCATCCGCGTCGTCGGTGTAGTCGTTCTTGACCAGATAGCGGTAGATTTGCTTCGCCAATTGCGGCGTGACCTGCACGTCGCCAGTCGCCGTCTTCAGCACCTTGCCGCTGAAGTATTCCTCGTTCGCCACCTTGGGTCGGGCCGAAAGGGAATCGCTAATGTCCTTCTGCAGCGCGGCAACGAAGTCCTTGTAGCTCTCACTGGCGACCACGGTCAGCACGTTCACATCGTGCACCGTGGCCGGGTGATCCATCCGGTCGCCCGTTTGGTTGACGGACAACCGCAAGCCGCGCCCCACTTCCTGGCGACGGGAGATGGTGTTGTCGCTGTGCTTGAGTGCGCAGATGACGAACACGTTTGGGTTGTCCCAACCTTCCCTCAGGGCCGAGTGCGAAAAGATGAAGCGAACCGGCTCGGCAAGCGACAGCAAGCGCTCCTTGTCCTTCAGGATCAAGTCATAAGCGTCTACGTCGTCAGACAGGCCGGCGTTCTCGCCACGTGCTGCCACATCCGAATCCACCTGCCGCTTACTCTTCTTGTCGATGGAGAAGTAGCCGCTGTGGGTCTTGTCCGCTGCAATACCTTTCAGATACTTGACGTAGGTCGTCTCGTCCAGATCGAGCATCTCGTTCAGGTACTGGGTGTACTCCTCTTCAAAGATGCGGGCGTATTCACCCTTTTCGTCCGCCTGCGCGTAGTCGCGGTACTTGGCCACCTCGTCGATGAAGAACAGGGTAAGCACCTTCACGCCCTGTTGGAACAGTGCCTGCTCCTTGTCGAAGTGAGCCTTGATGGCCTCACGAATCTGGATGCGGCGCAGTGCTGCCTCGGTCACGTCCCCGGCGGCGTCGCCAACCGTCAGTTCCACGCCGTTGGTAAAGCTCAGGGTGTCGGTGTTGGCGTTGATGTCGGAGACGACATAGCCGTCGCGGTACTGATCCAGCCCGCCCGACAAGTCGAACAGGTTGTCCCCCTTGCCGAGTTTGCGCAGCACGCGCTTGATGTCGCCATTGGCGAGCTTGTGCTCCAACTCCACGCGCGCCTCGGGCGGCTTCTTGCTCGAAATTTCGATGGATTGCAGGTACAGATAACCCGCCGTTCCCGCCAGTCCCTTCACCGCGATGCCGCGCACGGCGATCTTCTTCACCAACTTCTGGTTGTAGGCGTCCAGCGCATCGAGACGATGAATCTTGTTGTGCGTGGTCTTGTGGGTCGCCGAGTAGCGCAGCACCATTAGCGCCTTGAACTCCTCCAGCGACTTAAGCGTTGCTGCACCTTCCATTTTCTGCGGCTCATCCAAGATCATGATCGGGCGGTTGGCGCTGATCACGTCGATGGGCTTGCGCGACTGGAAGTCGTCCAGTACGTCGTAGATACGGCGGTTTTCTGCCCCACGCGAGGCAAAAGCCTGCACGTTGATGACCATCACGTTGATGCCCGCGTCCGACGAGAAGCTCTCCAGATGGTGCAACTGCTTGGAGTTGTAGATGAAGAAGCGCGCCTTCTTCTGGTAGCTCTCCAGAAAGTGCTCGGCGGTGATGTCCAGCGACTTGGCCACGCCTTCGCGGATTGCAATGCTGGGCACTACGATGATGAACTTGCTCCAGCCGTAGAGCTTGTTCAGCTCGAAGATGGTCTTGATGTAGCAGTAGGTCTTGCCGGTGCCGGTTTCCATCTCGATGTCGAGATTGACCTTGGCCACTTTGGTCTTGACCAGCGCATCCGACAACGGCAGGTTCTGCCCCCGCTGGACGGCTTGAATGTTGTCGAACAGCGCTGTTTCCGGCAGGGTGGAGTCTGCGTTGCGAAAGGCCGCTTCGTTGTCTGCCGCTGCCTCTGACCCTGCCTCCAGCGCCAGAGACCCCTGTGGGCTGGCTGGGGCCGCCTTCTGGGTGCCAGGATCAAGCCGATAGCGAATGCCGCCGTGATGCGGCACCTGCCCCTTGAAGCAGTCAACCACCGCCTGCACGGCGGCAGTCTGGTAGGCCTGCGTTTTGAACTTAAGCTTCATCGCGGCTACCTCAAATGCTTTTCACTTCGGTGGATGGCGACAACAGCTTGAAGATCTGCTCCACGTTGATCTTGACGGCACTGTCCTTAAACCCGGCGTCACGGAACACCACGCGCAAGGGCTTGCTGGTGGCCAGCTCCTTGACGAAAGCTTCATCCACGCCGCCATGCGCGTCGAAGCAGGCGGCAAGCGCGTTGCCGTCCACGAAGAACACGTCCTTGCCCTGGATGGCCTTCTTCTCGATGGGCAGGGCAAGGTCAACGCCCCAATCCAGCATCACTTGGAACAGCAGGTCTTCCGGCGTGCGGTCGGGCTTGATGTTGTCCACGAATAAGTCGAGGTTGGCCTTGTCCAGCGCATCGGGTGCGTAGTAGACGTCGGCCATGTTCGAGGTGTCGATCTTGAGGACGCGAAAGCCGGTGTCTCGATCCCACTCCTGAGCGCCGTCTTTACTACGCACCGCCACGCCCGCACGACGAGTTCGTTCCTTCGATATCTCCGAAATGAGAGGCTTCAAGCCGACTTGCGTGCAGAACTGAAATGCCTCCTTTGCATCCTTGCTTTCCTGCCCAATTTCTTCCGGATACTGCACGCTGATGAAGCGGCGATTGCTGCCGTCGCGGCGGCTAATTTCCATCGTCGCGTGCGCCAATGTCGAAGACCCAGCGAAAAGGTCAAGACAGATGTCTTTCGGCCCGGTCATGAAGGAGATGAGCCGCTCCATCAGAAGGATAGGCTTGGGGTTCGAAAAGACTTTCTTGCCTTCAGGAAAGAGGGCCTTCAGGTCATACGGTCCGGTGCGACCATCCAGCTCGAATACGCTGGACAACTTGTCCTCGAATTCGGAGGCATAGACCTTCAGTTCAATGATCTTCGTTTCGTCGTCACCGAAGAGAATCTTTTTGTCGGCAAGAAGACGGTCCATTGTCTCTCTGGGAAACCGATATCCCATGAGCGGCTCTTTGCAAGGCTTTCCGGTGTCGGGATGAATTACGTCGTAGCGATAGCCTTCCTTGCCTGGGTTATGGACACTTTGGCTGCCGGTGTAGACGCCACCCTTATCGATGTACTTGTAGCGGTCCAGTGGGCCAAGCTGATCCTTGTTCTCACGGAACCACTCGGTATAAGTGGCCTGTAGCTGAGCGGCATCATTAGGATGCTTGGCGACGAGTTCGTTGCCAATCTTGATGAGGACTTCCTTGATGTCAGAAACCGAACTCTTCCATACACCCTCGAGGTCGGCCTTGCTACGGGCAAATACGTGGATGCTCTCATGCTCGACCGCGATATTGCTTGGGTTGTTGTCGGTGGCGTTCTTCCAGATCAAGGTGCCGAGGAAATTCGATTCACCAAATACCTCGTAGCACAGATGCAGCACGTTGGCGGTTTCTGCGTCGTCAATAGAGATCGCAATGACGCCTGCGGGTGCCATGAGATTGCGTGCAATGCGAAGCCGCTGATACATCATTCCGAGCCAGTCGGAATGGAATCGACCATTGGCCTCGGTGTTGGCAACGAGCCTGTTTCCTTGTTCGTCGGACTGGTTGCTTTGAGTCAGGTATTCGTAAGTGTTGCCGACGAAGTCATCCCGATAGACAAGGTTGTTGCCCTTCTTGCGGTTGTAGGGTGGGTCGAGATAGATCAGCTTTACCCTGCCCAGATACGTTTCCTGCAACAGCTTCAACGCGTCGAGGTTGTCGCCTTCGATGAACAGGTTCTTCGTGGTGTCGAAGTCAACGCTCTCACCGCGCATCGGGCGCAGGGTCTTGGCGATGGGTGCATTTGCCGTCAGCAACGCCTCGCGCTTGCCCGGCCAGTTGAGGTGATAGCGTTCCTGCGGTCCCTCGACGATTGAACTGGACAGCTCTTGCCTGAGCTGGTCGAAGTCCACCGCCAGCTTCACGCTGCCGTCCTCGCCCTGTGACTCCGTCACGCAGCCGGGGAACATCTCGCGGATGCGCGCGATGTTGTCCTCGGTCAGGTTGGGCGAGTGCATTTTGAGTTTGTCCATGTTCTTGTCCTATTTCTGTTCGGGACACCGCCGGTGAATCACCGGCTGAGGCTTTCCAGTTCTGATTGGAGTTTCCGCACGGTGGCGTTGATCTCCACCTTGCGATTGAATTGCTTTTCCTTCTCCAGCCGCGCCGTGGCTTTGTCCAGCTCGCGCTGCTTGGTCTGCGCCTGCTCGACACGCGCGACCAGCGCGGTCAGCGTTTCCTGCGGACGTGCTGGCAAGGGAATCAGGCGGTGCAGCAGTTGCTCGTACAGGCCGCCGAGATGCAGAGCCACGGGCATCGCGGTGCGCTCGCCATCCATCGGCAGCCAGTCCGTCGCAAAGTAGTCCGAGAGCACCCAGCGGCTGGCGTCGGATTCGTTCGGGCGCTTGTAGGCGGCGACCACCTGCGTTCTGCCATCGAAAGTCAGCTCGAACACGATGGGAAACGGGATGGCCCCGTCGATGCAGCGCAGCACATCGGCGTGCAGTTCCGCCGCCTTGAGCTGGATGCTGAAAATCTGGATTTCCGGCACGCCGGGCCGAGCGGGAAGGTTGATCGTCTCCGGGGCGAGCTTGTACTGCCAGACGATTTGTTCCACCTGCTCGACGAACAGACGTTGGAGCCGGGTGTTGGCCCCGCTGTGCTCGTATATCTTGTTCTTGGGAAGAACACGTCCAAAGGCCGCCTGCTTGGGGTAGGCAATCAGCGTTGCTTGTTGTTGTGTGGTCGCGCCTTGGGTCATCCAGCCTCCTGAATCACGAGGAAGCTGATGAGTTCGAAGTCGTCCAGACCGGAGATGGTGTCGGTCAGCGCGGTGGTCTTGCCGCCGGAAAACAGGCTGTCCAGATCCTTTTCTTCCTTCACCTCGATCATCGAACGAATGGATTTGCCCAGCAGATCGGAGTACGGCTGCATCCTCCGGCCATCCGCCGTTTCCTGATTGAAGCGCTGGCACACGTCGACAATGGGCTTGTCCTGGCCTTTGCAGCACGTGCGCACCAGATCGAGCAAGCGCTTGACCTCGGTGTGGTCGTGGACGACCTCGCCCTCGCGGTTGATGTAGACGAGGTAGTACGGGTGTAGGCGGTTGTGCTGGTTGAGGTTGACGCCAGCATTGCGGTTGCGAAGCGTGAAGATCGCACCAGGCCGCAGCCCCATCTCGGGTCTGGCGGGAACCACTGCGTGCATGCCATTGGGCACATTGCTCAGCTCGCCGTGGGCCTTGACGTAGTTGAGCAAGTCCATGCGGAAGTCATTCAAACCCAGGTCAGTGATGGAGACACCGGTCTTCAAGTCCTCCAGCTCGATGACTTCCTCCTGCAGGCGACGCAGTTGCTCCTTGCGGTACGACACGTCGTTGGCTTGCGCAGAAAGCACGTTGTCGTCACCGGTGGCGGTGACGTCAGCGATCATCATTCGGCTCTCGACGCGCTCCTTGAGATTGATGTACTCGTCGAGCGAAATGTCGGGCCAGTAATTGACGAGTTGAATGCTGCTGTTGGGTGAGCCGATGCGATCCACCCGGCCAAAGCGCTGGATGATGCGCACCGGGTTCCAGTGGATGTCGTAGTTGATCAGGTAGTCGCAGTCCTGCAGGTTCTGACCTTCGGAGATGCAGTCGGTGCCGATCAGCAGATCGACCTCGTGAGGTTCGTCCGGCAGCACCACGGCCTTCTCTTTCGAGCGCGGTGAGAAGAGAGTGAGCAGCTCTTGGAAGTCGTAGCTGCGCTTCTGTGTGCCGCTCTTGATGGTGGACTGCGGCGCGCCCTTGCCGGTGACCTTGGCGCTGTGGATGGAGAGATTGGCCAGCAGCTCCGGCGCGAGGTTGCTGTACAGGTAATCGGCGGTGTCGGCAAAGGCGGTGAAGATCAGCACCTTCCTGTTGCCGGGGTTGATGGGTTTTTCAATCTTGCCGAGCAGTTGCGTCTTGAGGTGCTGCAACTTGGCATCGTCCTGCGGTGTGATCTTGTTCATCGAGGCCAGCAGCCCATCGATGACCTGCAAGTCCACCTTGAGTTCGTGCTCCCAGGACGGCAAGTCCATGTCGGCGAGGCTGATCTTGATCTTGCCGCCGATCTCGCCACCCTCGTCGCCGGGCATAGTCAGATCGTCGTCATCTGCATCCAGCCCCTCCAGCACTTCCGTGAGGTCGTCCACCATGGCCGCGCCGCCTGATTGATTAAAAGCTGTGATTTTGGCGAGGGTGGCTTCGTTGTTGGCCCGCAGCGATTGCAGAGTGAGGCGGAACGACTGCACCGAGCTTTCAAGGCGCTTGAGCAGGTTGACCGTCATCAGGGCCTGCAGGCTCTTTTCGCGGTCGGCTTGGCGCAGCGTGCCTTTGCCGCCGACCTTGGTGTCGTAGATCTCCTCGTACTTCTTCAGACGGCTGGGCAGGATGTAGCTAATGGGCGCATACACGGCCAGCTTGAGCAGGGAGAGTTGCTCGAAGATCCCGTTGAAGTCCAGCACGTCCAACCGCTCGGTCAGGGGGCAGTGGAACGACAACGGCTTGCGGCGTTCGGGAAATTGGCCGATGTCCTTAGTGTCGTAGAAGGTCTGGATGTGCTTGCGCGACCGTGCGATGGTGACGCTGTCGAGCAATTCAAAGAAGTCGAAGTCCAGCGAGTCGAGGATCGCACGTGCGGTGCGCTCTTCCGGCGGCAGCTTCGACCATGCATTGAAGGCTGCTTGTGCGCCCCGGAAAATCTCCTCGACGGTTCTGCCCGTGCGCAGTTTCTTCGTGAGGTTTGCGGAATCGCCTTCGTAGGCCAGGGCCAGCTGGTTGCGCAGGTCGGTGAATCGGTTGTTGACTGGCGTGGCCGACAACATCAGCACCTTGGTCTTCACCCCTTCCTGGATCACCTTGCGCATCAGCTTCTGGTAGCGGGTTTCCTTGTCCTTGTAGGCGTCGTAGTTGCGGAAGTTGTGCGACTCATCGATGACGACGAGGTCGTAGTTGCCCCAGTTGATCCGGTTCAGCGGCGTACCGAAGGACTCGCCGCCGGTGCGGGACAGATCCGTGTGGCAGAGGACGTCGTAGTTGAACCGGTCGCGGGCGAAGATGTTGGTCTTGAGGTTGCGGTTGTAGTTCAGCCAGTTATCCGCCAGCTTCTTTGGGCAGAGCACCAGCACTGACCGATTGCGCAGCTCGTAATACTTGATGACGGCCAGTGCGGTGAAAGTCTTGCCCAAGCCGACGCTGTCGGCCAGGATGCAACCGCTGTAGGTCTCCAGCTTGTTGATGATCCCGGTGGCGGCATCCTTCTGGTAGTTAAAGAGCTTGTTCCAGATCAGTGTGTCCTGGTAGCCGGTGCGGTCGTTGGGCAGGACGTCCTCGTCGATGTCGTCGAGGAACTCGTTGAAGATGTTGTAGAGCATCAGGAAGTAGATGCCCTCGGGTGAGTTCTCCTGATAGACCGAAGCGATGTGCTCGCAGATCTGCGCGGTCACGTCTTCCAGCTTTTCGGGGTCGTTCCAGATCTGGTCGAACAGGCTCAGGTACGTGGCCGCAAAGGGCGCCTCGTCCATCTTGTTGACGAGGTTGGATACCGCATTGCCTTGCTGATACCCGAGATCGACAGCGGTGAACCCGTGGAGGGGCATGTAAGCCGTGTCGGTCCCGCCAGCCTGCACGCAGGCGAACTGCTGCATGGGCGCTTTCGTTCGATTGCTCCTGAACTTGGCCTTGCGCCGTATCCACTCGGCGCACTCCTTGGCCACTGCCCGCTGGGTGAGCTTGTTGCGCAGCTGGATTTCAAACTCGCTGCCGTAGAGGCTGCGCTCCCGGTCGAGCTTGGGGATGTGGAATTCCTTGCGCTCCTTGCGAATCTTGTCGGTGACCTCGTTAGCAACAAAGGTGGGCGAGGTGAAGATGAAGTCCAGCTCGTCGAGCTTTTCCAGCTCGGCTTTCAACGCCTCAAAGGCGTACATCGAAAAGCACGAGGCCGCGACCTTGAGCCGCGCCCCCGGCCGGAGGGTTTGCTTGAGGTCGTCGCCCAGCAAGCGGCCGATGTTGTCGATCAGTTCCATCAGTCGCTTGCCCCCGAATCCTTGTTGGTCAGATTGGCGGCAATCCACTCATCCAGATCTCTGCGACGGAAGCGCCACGTGCCGCCCAGCTTGAAAGCGGGGAGCTTGCCTTCGGCCGCAAGGCGATAGACGGTGCGCTTGCCAGCCTTCAGGTAGGCGGCGACCTCGTCCAAGGTCAGGATTTCACCTTCCGGTGTTGCCATCGTCTCGCCTTTGCCGATGATGAATGAGGATTGCCAAGAGTTGCCAATTCTCCCATACAACGACGGCATAGGCCAGCGATTGCGCGCGAACGGCAACGGCCAAATCGTCGAATCCACGCCCTCAAGGCCAAGGCGTTACTATCTGGCTCGGATTACGGACGCGGGTTCGGTTCCGTGTTCCACCACCAATACCTAAAATCCCAACCCTTATCGGTTGGGATTTTTTTTGCCCGTTCCCCCAGCGTTGGCGCGGCTCCCGGGCTTGGTCTCGCGAGCGCCACCCCTGCGAAGTCGGCGTT
>JAKLEG010000147.1 GCA_022703175.1 Myxococcota bacterium
ACCGCGCCGTCGTCGACATGTGGAGCGCCTCCGAGGCGGGCGAAGTGAACCACGTCGAGTTGGCTCACAAGGCCGACCTGCTACTGCTGGCACCTGCCACGGCCGACTTGTTGGCGCGCGCGTGCCCTGGTCGCGCCGACGACCCGCTGATGGCCGTATCACTGGCAACGCGTGCACCCTGGGTGATTGCCCCCGCCATGGAAACCGGCATGTGGAACCATGCCGAGACTCAAACCCACGTGCACACGCTGACGAAGCGCGGGGTGCGTTTCGTGATGCCCGACAGCGGCGGGTTGGCCTCGGGCGCTCAGGGCGTTGGCCGCATGGCAGAACCTGAAGCAATTTTGGAGGCCGTGCGCCAAGCGCTGACAGCACAAGACCTGCGCAATAAGCGCGTGGTGGTGACGGCCGGACCTACTCGCGAGGCTTTCGACCCGGTGCGCTTCGTCACCAATGCCTCCTCGGGAAAGATGGGCTACGCGCTGGCCCGTGTGGCCGCACGACGCGGCGCCGACGTTACCCTCATCAGCGGTCCGACCAATCTAGCCGCACCCTTGGGCGTCAAAACCATCCCTGTCATCACAACGCACGACATGTTGCACGCCTGCGAACAGGCCCTCCCCAACGCCGACGTGCTCGTGATGGCGGCCGCACCGGTGGACCATCGTCCGGTGGACGTCGCCGAACACAAGGTCAAGAAGCTTGCACTCGGCACCAACTTCGACATCACGATGGAAAGCACGCCGGACATCTTGCGAACCTTGAGTCCCTTGCTCCCGGAGAAGGTCGCGGTAGGTTTCGCTGCGGAAACCGACCATCTGGTAGCCCACGCTATCGACAAGCTGCGCGCCAAAAATCTAGACCTGATCGTGGCCAACGACGTCCGGCGACCTGGCGCCGGCTTTGGCGTCGATACCAACGCCGTGACCATCCTCGACCGAGAGGGCACGGCCGAGGAGTTACCACTCATGAGCAAAGAAGCCGTGGCGACCGAGATTCTAAATCGAGTTGCAAAAATTCTCTCCCAACGGTCCGGTTGAGAATTCACGCATCGAGGCGCACGCAACATTGGGATGTACCATGACATGCAAGCTGACGAAGCAACGCACTGCAACCCTTAGCCTGGCGCTCGTCGCCGCAAGCGCCTGTTTCGCGGCGCCCCGCCCCCGCAGTGGCCCCCCGGCCTTGGGGCTGGATGGCCGCGCCACGTTCCAACACTACTTGGACACCATTCCGGCGCACCTGAAAATGCGCCATCAAGTTGACACCCGTTTTGTCGATCAAAGCGAGGTGGTTGAAGGCTTTTGCGTCGTGGCCCGACCCGAGCAGTTCTGGATCCGCGCCACCACCCCCATGGGTGGCACCCTGTTCGACGTACGCTCGGCGCAAGGCGGCGGCGTGCAGGTGGAGACAAGCTTAGAGCAACTCAAGGACGCTCGCGGACCGCTCTATTTGGCCCGCGACATTCGGCGCATTTATCTTAAGGAATGCCCGGCTGATGCCGCACTACTGCCGATGCGCGAGGGCTTCCGTGTCAGCTGCCCGTTAGCCGCAACCGAGATACCGATCCAAGCCGACGATGGTCCGGATAAACCCGACGACGCCATGGCCTTGCTCATCAGCGAAGGCGGTGTGGTGTGGGAGAAGACCTTCTACCGAGGCGGCGTCGCTACGGCCCAAATAAGCTACGACGACTATCAACAGGCTCATGGACTCTGGCTACCGCAGCGCATCACGTTGACGTCGCTGGGGGCCCCCTACACCTTGACCATCGCACTCATCAGCGCCGACCCGACGTTCGATACGACGCGCATCTTCGGCGCCCAATAACAAGTAAGGTTGTTTAGGCCGGACGGCGCCAGTTTAGCTGCGAACGTAGATCAACGACGTGTTGATACCGCCAAACGCGAAGTTGTTATTCATCACCGCCCGGAGCGGTTTCTCGATAAGATTGTCGACTAACCAAGGTCCCTGACACGCGGGGTCGGGGGTTGTCAGGTTGCGATTGGGCGCCACGAAGCCGTGTTGCAGCATCAACAATGAGAAGATGCTCTCGATACCGCCGCAGCCTCCGAGGGTGTGACCCGTGTAACCCTTGGTGCTCGACAACGGCACCCGATCACCAAACACCTGCGCGGTGGCCTGGGCCTCTGTGGCATCTCCCAACGTCGTGCCTGTGGCATGTGCGTTAATGTAGTCAATGTCGGTGGCAGTAAGGTCGGCGCGCGCAAGCGCCTGTTTCATGCAGTAGCTCATGCCACCGGCATCGGGCGAGGTAATGTGCTCCGCGTCACAGGTGGTGGCAAATCCGACGATCTCGGCCAAGACTTGGGCGCCGCGCGCCTGCGCGTGCTCCAAGCGCTCAAGCACCACGACCCCCGCCCCCTCCCCCACCACCATACCATCACGGGCCTTATCGAACGGCCGCGGCGTCGCTTCGGGTCGATCGTTGTAGCCGGTGGAGGCGGCCCCGACGAGATCGAAGGTGGCTGCTACGGTGAAGTGGTTTTCCTCGGCGCCGCCGCAGATCATGACATCGGCCATGCCACTCTTGATGCTCTCGTAGCCCAAACCAATGCTTTGGCTTCCCGAGGCGCATGCGGAGTTGGGTCCCCACACGGGCCCGATGATGCCATAGGCCAACGCGACGTTCGCGGCGCAGGTGTGACTCATGATCTGCAGAAACGCCGTACCGCGATTCGCGCGAATCCCGGGCCCAAGAATATTGGCATAGTACTCAAGCGTCGCCGCGCTGCTGCCCGCCGTGGAACCCAATGCCACGCCCACGCGCCCCGAACTAAGTAGCGCCTCCGAAAGCGCCGCCTGCCGAACCGCTTCGCCAGTGGCATAGGTGGCAAGCTGCGCCACGCGCCCCATGGTCCGGCGCACCTTACGAGGCAAAACCTCCTTCAGGTCCAGGTTCTCCACGACGCCGGCCACATGCGAGTTTAATCCAGCAACGGTACGCCACTCAGGTTGCATTCGCACACCGGAGCGTCCGGTCTTCAGTGCCTCCAGCACCGCGGCTTTCGTATTGCCGATCGGCGAGGTGATCCCCATTCCGGTGATAACGACTCTCGCACCTTCACGCACAGGCATTGACTCTCCCCATCAAGTACTCGCCGCCCAAAATCAGCGAACAGGTATGAAACGCGCTGATCGTGACGCCACAAACGCCCGGCATCAGCACACTCTGGCCCGTCAAATACAACCCCGAGACACGCGTACGCGGCCGCAAGCCGTAGCGCCCCGATTGCTCCACCGAGTGATGAATCCCGTAAGCCGCTCCACCAGTGCTCATCACGTAATCGCGGTTGGTGAGCGGTGTGGCCACTTCCATGGTGGTGACATTGCCCGCAAGCTCAGGCACCACCTCTAGCATCCGGGCCAACATCGCCTCGCCCGCCTGGGCTTTGAACTCTTCATACTCGGCACCGCGCTCACTGCGCTGGGTTTCGCCCCATCGCGCCACGCGATCCCAACTCATGAAGCCCAAACCGATCGCCTGGTGTCGGCCATCCTTGGTGACGCCTTCGCGTGCCGAGGGAACGGTGACAAAGGCGAAACGACAGCCTTCTTTTGCCTCTTTGTCACGATAAAGCGCCTCCAGATCGTAGGTCTGGTAGTTGTAGAGGTTGCGTGTGGCATAAGCGCTAAGGTCCTGATGCGTCGTGACAAACACCGAAATCGTCGCCACGCCATCCTCCATCGCCAATAAGCGCCGACGATAGCCTGGCCGTAGCACCTTCTCGGGCAACATCTCGACCGTGTGTTTCGGGTGCGCGCAGCTGATGACGATGGGCGCAAAGAATTGCTCCCCCCGATCGGTGCGCACGCCGCAGACCCGGCGATCATCATCCACCAGGATCTCTGTAACGCGACGGCGGGTCTTCACCTCTCCACCAAGCTCCTTGATACGCTTGCCCATCGCTTGCGCCAAAGCGTCGCCTCCTCCCTGAAACGCGTAAGGGTTTTGTGCAAACGTATCGGTGACGAGCGCATGCAATCCAACCGGGGTGCGCGTCGGCTCGACGCCATACAACGGACTCTGTGCCGACAAAATTGCGCGCAGCTCTGGATGTTGGGTAAAGCCGTTGAGAAACTGCGTCAACGAGATGCTCATGTAACGATCGGCATGCGACAAGTCCTGTTCGACCCGCAACCGATAAAAAGCGAACCCGTCCACAATGCGTTGCAGAGCCTGACAGTAAGCAGCGATGCCTTCGCGTTCGGAGGGAAATGCCTCACTCAGGCGCTCCTGCATCCGCTCGTAGCCAGACGGCATCAAAAAACGCCGCCCAGGAAAATGCATGTCGTCGTAGCCGTTCGGATCAAAGGGGAGCAGCTTCAGGCGATTCCGGACGCCCAAGTACTCCAGGTAGTTGCCCAACACCTGGCCCCGCTCGACGCCGCCTACGTAGTGAAACCCAACATCAAAGGCGACACCACCTTTGCGAAAGAAACGGTGGAGATAGCCACCAATCCGATAGTGCTGCTCTAGCACCAGGACACGTTTGCCCTCTTTGGCCAAGATCACGGCGGCCGTCAGGCCGCTCATGCCTGAGCCAATAATGATGGCATCGTACGGCCGGGTGACAGGTTCGGGCGCTTGAAGTGTGACAAGATCTGTCATCATTGAAACCTACAAAAACCTACAAGACAAAGAGACCATGGCCTGTCGGTACCTACCCCGTCAACGGCGGAAGCGCTGCAACGCCGGCACCAACAACAGCGCGAAGAAGGCAGCACTACCAATGGCAATCAGCACCGAACGACCAATGGTCGCCAACGCATAGTAGTCAGCGAAAGCCATCGGTCCGAACCCGGCCAGTGTGGTCAAGGCGGCGATCGTCAGGCCAAATGCGCGCGCGCGATGCGCGCGATCATCGTAGCGGCCGTCGGGTCCCGCCATCACAATGCCATAGTCCGTACCACTGCCATTCAACAGCGGCAACACGCACAGGTTCAACAGATTGATCGGCGTGCCCATGATCCCCAAGATGCCGAAAAAGGCCAAAATCGCTAGCGCCGCAGGCCCCAACGCCATCAGCGCGCGCGGAACGCTACGCAGGCCCACGGCCAACAACAGGAAAACCAGCACGGCTGA
The DNA here is from genome assembly GCA_022703175.1 of Myxococcota bacterium. Lineage (GTDB taxonomy): Bacteria > Myxococcota > XYA12-FULL-58-9 > XYA12-FULL-58-9 > XYA12-FULL-58-9 > JACRCV01. Next base: position 5,108 of record JAKLEG010000147.1, read on the forward strand.
CAGCCCACCCAAAAGCGGTAAATCCCGCGCGATCACCGCCACCAGTCGCTGGTTCAATTCGCGCCGATGCACCACCGTAACTCCCGGAGAGTGAATCAAGCTCTGTTTTACCTCTTCCAAGACAGTGTCAGTCACATCAAAGGCCACGGCCAAGCGGACGCCTCGGTCGGTGGGTTTAACGACCTCGCGTCCCAGAATGTTGGACAGCACCACCAGCGCCGGTTCGGGGGCGGGCAACGTCGCGGCCTCACACAACGACCGCCAGTCGGCTTCGAAAACCGCAAACGCCTCCGCACGAAAACCCACGGTCGAGGCCGTATGTCTGAACTGCTTGCGACGTGCGGCAAAATACTGGCACCAACCCCGTTTACGCGCGCTCACCGTGGCTTCGGGCGGCGCCAACCCCGAGACGCTCAGAACTCTGTGCACGCCATGTTGTTTCAGAAGCGTGGTCGTGGCTTCGGCGGTAGCAAGTCCCGCATCTAATGTCGATGCTTCGATAAGAGCCAATGCACTGCTGCCGGGGTCGCCAAACGCCTCCACAAAGCGACGCTCATCCTCTTGAGCGCGCGCGGTGTGCGTGTCCAAGTTGCGCAAGTCACCGTCAATACGGGTGTTAAATGAGGCCGCGAGCAACCCCACAGCCAGCAAACCGATCGCCACCAGCACGGGGCGGGGAGAACGCGCACCAAGCCGCGCAATAGTGCTCCAAGGCCCATCGGGTACGGGGGGCATAGAACCCGATGGTGACACAAGTGGCAGCAAAATTGGGACCCACAGAAGCGTCCCGAGGCAGGCTCCGGCAACCCCCACGCAACCAATGAGCCCCATCTGCTGCATTGCTTTGACGTGGGACGCCAACAACACGGACATGCCGATAACCGTGGTCCCAACCAGCAGGTGCAGGCTCTTGCCCAACTGGTAGGCGGCGCGTGGCAAGGCCTGGCGGGCACCGCCCCCCACCTCGGCAGTCGCAGCCATCAAATAAACCGTGTAATCAATGGCCAATCCCAAGCACGAGCCAGCAAAAGCCAAGACGATCCCGTGCACCGGCTCACGCAACAGCGCCGCGGTCGCGCCTGCAGCGGCAGCACCGAACAACAGCGGTGGTAGCGCCACAACGATGTAGCGAACGCTCCGAAAGAAGATCCAAAAGATCAGTAAGATTGAGGCAATGCTGGTAATGACGCCAAAGTGCACATCGTGGCGCACGTAGGATTCGGCATCGTGGGTGAAGCGATGCGCTCCGATGACTCGCAAGGTGACTTCCGGTGCCACGGCCTGCAACGCCTGTTCGGCCTGGGCCATCACCGCCATCGTGCGGGCCGCGTCGCTACCTCCAAAGGGATTGCCGACCGGCTCGGCAACGATCAAGAGTGAGCCCCCATCGGCCGAAAAGAAACGCCCCGAGGAGGCATCGAGCTTGGGCAGGCCCGGCGCAGCCCCCAGAGCGCCCAGGCTCTCCCCCAAGGACCCGAATGGGTCGGCCAATAAAAACTGTTTCTCGATGAGGCCCTGCGGCGCGAGCAGTCGCGCACGCACCTCGGCCAAGCGCGCCTGCAGCGCCTCGGGCTCAAACAACGCTACGGGATCACGAGTGTCGAGGATAAAACGGCGGGGCAACAAGGCCTCCACCACCGCCAATTGCTCGGCGGGTGCGACATCACACCGCGCGCGTTTAATCGCCTCGGGATGGCGGTTCAACTCGGCCAGCACCACCTCGGAGGCTGGCTGTAGGCTCCCAGGATTCCCCGGCGAATCGAGGATGACGAGCAAATTATCCACAGCGGTGAATTCCGACAACGCGGTGAGCTGCGCATGCACTGCGGGGTCGGCATCAGCGACCAAAGACCGCGCATCATCCGCCAGGTTGGTGGTCAACGCCAAGCCCGCCCCTGCCAACGTAAACAGCGATGCCAACACCGCAAACAGCGCCGGTCGGCGTACCACCAGGGTCACGAGCCACTCGAAGCTGGAGGCAATCATGGCGGCACCCTAGCCGAAGCTGGCCGTCGGGTCAGCACCTCGTGCGCACGGGGGTTTTGTTGACGATCAGCCCTTGCTCCCGCAGGTCCGGCCAGGCAGATTCCCCCGATGATAGGACTTAGCCTTTGGCTCTTGGTGTTCGGCGCCACCCCCGTACCTCCTCCCGACCTCGGGCTGACGCAGGTCGTGCTCGACACTGCCGCGGCGATGCGCAACATCTCAACGCTGCAAGTAAACATGGAGCAAACCAAGGCGCTTGTGAGCCTAGCCGAAAAGGTACAAGCCAAGGGCACCCTCTGCTTCGCGCGTCCGCGGCGCTTGGCGATGGATTTGAACGGCCCCGGTGGCACACAGCTCGTGATCGACGGCGACCTTTTGACGATGACCTACAAGGCGCTCAAAAAAACTGAAACAACGAACCTCACTCGGGATCCACGTGGCCGTGCTATCGCCGAACACCTGTTTCTGCTCTTGGAGGCCGAACCCCAGCAATTGACGCAAATCTACGGGCTGACGGTGGTCAAGGAGCAACCACTGCGCGTGGAGCTAACACCAAAATCGGAGGCCCTCAGCCGCATTATCAAACGGGTGGAAGCCCGCTTCCACAACAAAGGCTTCGTCGAGCACCTTGTGCTCGAAGAACAAAATGGCGACAGCACCGTCTGGGAGTTTTCCTCCCCGCGGTTGAACCAGCCACTGGATCCTGCGACATGCCCGTTTACGAATCTGTAACCTCAGGAAACAACTCGGCTTCTCGGATGCCAGCGGTTTCGCTAACATAACCCACAATCGTGTGGCGTCGCTTTCTCATTCTGTGTGCGGTGGGCGTCGGAGCGCTCGCCGGGGTGGCGGTTGCGCTCCAGAGCGAACGTGTAGCCGACAACCTACGACAAACCGTCATCGAGGTGGCCCTGCGCCGGGCGGGCGTGCTGTTGGCCATCGATCACCTAGAGATCGAGCTCGTGCCTCCCGGACTCCAGCTCACTGGCATCTCGGCCGCGCTGGTTGGCGATGATGAACCCCGCATAAGCGTGCGACGCGCCCATTTGGTCTTGCGCCCATGGCCATCAGCCTCCGGAGCGCTGGTGGTGCAAGACCTCGATCTGGATGGCCTGATTATCGACACCCCCCTTCCAACCTTGCCCAGCATCTCCACAAGTAAGCGCGCCATTGCACTGGATGTCGCATCGCTCGAAGTCACGAACACCAACGTCCGACTCGCAACCGAACACGGCACGCTCGAACTTCACGGGCTCGATCTGCTGATGACCCCCTCCCGGGCCGGTCGCGACCTCGCGCTGGAGATCGACGAGGGCTCGTGGCAAGCGACACGCACGGTGGGCTTTGAGCTGCACGCACTGGCAACGCTTGGCGGTAGCCTGGACCGACCAGAACACCTAACTATCAACCGCGGTGACTTGGACCTCCGCCGCCTGACCGTTGCGCTCTCGGGCGATGTCGCGTTCGACGCCGGCCCGAGTCTGAACCTGCACGCGACCAGCCACAGTCCCCTGGAACGTCTGGGTGACCTGCTCCAAGGTCTCCCCCCCTTGGGCGGTGACGCGCGCGTCGAACTTGCCGCCGTAGGTTTGTTGCAAGCCCCCATCCTCGAAGGCACCCTCGTCGTGGATAACCTGACAATAGGCACCACGCTGGTTGGTCAAACGGATCTCGTCGCGACGCTTGTCGGCGACAAATTGCGCGCCGACAAGCTCTCCATCGTACATCCCAATGCGGGCAGTGTGACGGGTCGCGGTGACATAACCATCGCCGAAGGCTTACCAATCACCGCCGAGTTCGACCTAAACCATGGATCGTTGCCACATATCCTTGAGCTCGCGGGTCTGAAGGGTGCCTGGATCGAGATGCCAGTGACTGGGCATTTTGCCGCGCAAGGTCTGTTACTGCCGTTCCGCCTAGAGATGAACACCGAGTGCCGCGTGGAACGCTTTGCCGTGTTGGATCGCAGCTACCTGAACCCAGAGGCCCAGACGCTGTTGGCCTTTGGTGACACCCTCATCAACGGCGTTTTCACGCTCACCTCGCGCAGCGTATTGCTGGGCTCGCTCGGTGTTAGTCGAGGAACCTCGCGCCTGAGCGTAGACGGTGCGTTGAGCTACGACCCCAGCCGAGGCATGGATTTGCGGGTCCAAGGCGCGCCCTTTGATTTTGCCAGCATCGGGCCAATCGCGAATGTGCCCTTTGCAGGCCGCGGTCAGACCGCGGTGGTTGTTGAAGGCCCGTACGCCGACCCCACCGTCTCGGCCACGCTCGACATGGAAGCGCTTACGATCCTAGGGATGGATGTCGGTGACGCGAAGGGTACGTTGATTTACAACGGCAAGGTGCTGGACATCGACAGCGCCACGTTCCGCAAGGACACCGCCACCGCGACAGGCTCGGCGCGGCTGGACTTTGGCGTGCTACCGTTTGCGATCACCGGGAACGCCACGTTCGAGCGCCTGCCCTTGTACGAGCTCCTCGTTCCTTCTGGCTTCACACCGGCGTTGGCCGCACGGTTCCAGGCCTTGGGGGATGGCGCGGTCGCAGTGACGGGTCCGTTGGCACTACCGCGTGGAGAGGCGACTTACCATTCGCGCGCGCTCAAAGTAGACGGCGCAGCGTTGGGCCGCTGTGACCTGCAGGCCACGTTTGGCGACCCAGCCTTACCGTTTGCTGTAGACCTGGCGTTGGCTCCCGAAACGGGTGCCATGCGGTCGCGGCTCGCCTTCAAGCCTGGCGCGGTCATGGAGGCCGACATCGAAGCCTCTGAAATCCCCTTAGCCCTGGTGCGACCGCTCGTCGGCGACATTCCCATCTCGGGCACGCTGTCCGGCACCGGACACTTGGGCGGCCCGCTTCGATCGCTGTCAGGGGAGTGGCGCGCCACAGTCAACCGCCTGGTGGCCTATGGCGTGCGCCTTGAAACTGCCGACATCACCGCGACGGTTGCCCAAAGCGACATGCAGATGAAAGGTACGTTGCTCTCCGGCGCTGCACACGCACAGTCAACCTTGCGCCTGAACGAGCGCCTCCCTTTCACCGCCAGCGCCAGCTACGAAAACCTGGACCTTGGGCGATTGTGGCCGCTTACGCGAGACCTCCGATTGCAAGCATCAGGCACGTTCTTCTCCCAAGGTGCCTTCACCGAGGCCACCGACATCATGGCCGACGTGGAGTTTGAGCGATTCACCATGACGTGGGGGCCGCTTACGCTGGGCGCCGCGCGCCCCGTGCTTCTTCAATACGCCGACCGCACCTCTCGGGTCGGCGACATGGTGCTCATCAACTCGGGCACCACCGTGAAGGTGGATGGCAGCATCACGGTCGCAGGCGACACCGATCTTCGTATCGCTGCCAAGGGCGAAATGAAGCAGTTGGCGGCGTTGGGGCTACGCCTCGATTGGCTGCGCGGCAACTACGAGCTGGCCACCTCGCTTGCGGGTCCGCTTGGCGCGTTGCAATTTGGAGGCGGCGTCACCATCGAAAACGCAGCGTTGCGTTTGCCCACATCTGAACAGGTGTTGGCCGACATCAATGCTGAGTGCCGTTTCCGTGGACGCAGCATCACCATTGAAAGTGGTACCGCGACGTTGGGCGGGGGCACCGTGACTCTGGGAGGTCAGGTCCTCTTGCCCCTCGATGGCCGCACCGAGCTGAATCTACGTGCCGACCTAAGCAACGTCACGATCCGACCCTCCACCGACCTCTCGTTCACCTTGGCCGGTGCCCTAGCGTTGCTCGGCACCACCGACGATCTACTCTTGCGCGGACGACTGCGGGTGCCTGCGTTGCGCTACTCGGCCAATCTTGATTTGGAAAAGCTAATTCCACGTCGCAACGCCCCGCCCCTAAAAGTCCCAGCCATGGAGCCGGGCAAAGCGATCCGCTTGGCTATCGCCGTGCAAGCTCCTAACAACCTGATTCTGGCCAACAATATGGTGGAGGCGGAGGCCCAAGCAGACCTCACTGTTACGGGCACCACCGAGCGCATTGGCCTCGTGGGGAGCCTCACGCCGCTGTGGGCCAAAGTCCGCTATCGCGACAACACCTTCAAGCTGGAGCGCGGCACTGTGGACTTCAGCGATGAGTACCGCATTTTCACCCAGTTCGACCTACGCGCCACCACCGAGGCCTGCAACATGAAGATAGCGGTGGAGGTGCACGGCGACAGCGACAACTTGAATGTTGTGCCCTCCGGAAACGACGTCAGCGGCATTGCCTCCCAACAGGACGTGCTCTCCTGCATTCAGTTCGGTATGCGCTTGCGCGACTACGAAAATCAATCACGCGCCGCCAACACCACCGGCGCCGGCACCTTGAACGATCCGTTGTTGGGGAGCGCCATCGACGCCTTGTGGACCGTCTCGG
>JAKLEG010000148.1 GCA_022703175.1 Myxococcota bacterium
GCTTGTAAAGAGCGCCCCGACCCGTGCCCCGGCCAAGCGTTTCGACGAAGCTTTGGCGGCACGCAAACCGGTGTTGCGTTACCGTAAGCCTTTGTAATTCCTGGGAGCTCTAATGGCTCCCGAGGCGCGCTGCGATCGGTAATCGCCGTCCTTCCCCAAATGCTTTGCGACTCACCTTGAGCCCCGGGGCTGCCTGACGTCGCTTGTACTCCGAGCGATTCAACATGCCGAGCACACGCTCGACCAGGGTTCGGTCGAAGCCTCGGGCTACAATGGCGTCTACGTCGTTTTGTTCGTCAACAAGTGCAGCCAGCACGGCGTCCAGTTCCGGGTAGGGGGGCAACGAATCTTGATCAGTTTGGTTGGGGCGTAGTTCCGCCGAGGGCGCCTTGGTGAGACTGGATTGCGGAATTGGGGCCGGGTCGGTGATGCGGTTCAGGTAGTGCGCGAGGGCGTAAACCTGCATCTTGTAGAGATCGGCGATCATCGCCAAGCCGCCGCACATGTCGCCGTACAACGTGGCGTAGCCGACAGCGACTTCGCTCTTGTTGCCTGTGGTCAATAGGAGCGAGCCTTCTCGGTTAGAATAGGCCATGAGCAGCAGGCCACGGATGCGCGCTTGCAGGTTTTCCTCGGTGAGGCCTTTCGGGGCGCCATCGAATACGGGCGTCAGCGTGTCGAGGCTGGATTGGAAAACATCGTCAATCGACACGATATCGAAACGAATGCGCAACAGCTCCGCCAAGGCTTGAGCATCGTCCAGCGAGCCCTGTGAGGAGTAACGAGAGGGCAGGGCCACACCCGTGACCGCGTCGGCACCCAAGGCTCGCACGGCCAGGGCCGCGGTGAGCGCCGAATCAATGCCCCCGGAGAGCCCGAGCACGACCTGTTTGAAACCGCATTTGCGCACGTAGTCGGCGAGGCCCAAGCAGAGCGCGTCGGTGACGTCGGCTTCCCAGGAGAACGGCTCATGGGAGAGGGTGCCCACAACCTTTGGGCCGTCGACGGTGAACAACTCTACGGCTTCGGCAAAAGACTTGGCGGAAAAGCAGAGTTCGCCTTTGCCGTCGAAAGCCATCGAGCGACCATCGAAGATCAAGCTGTCGTTGCCACCGACCTGGTTTACATAGACGACGGGCACCACTCGGCGTCGGGCCAAGGCCTGCAGCATCTTGCGGCGTTCGTCCGGCTTGCCGCGTTCAAACGGACTCGCACTTATGTTGACGAGCAAGTCGGGGGCGAGCAACATCGTTTCGGCCACGGGGTCGCGCTCGTAGCGTGGGGGAGTCCAATAACTTTTGTCGTTCCAGATATCCTCGCACACGGTGATGCCAATGCGCTGGCCACACAGGTTGACCACCGTCGGTTCGGTACCAGGAACGAAGTAGCGGCTTTCGTCGAACACATCGTAGGCCGGCAGCAGTAGCTTGCGATGGCAGGCCAAGATGCGACCGTCTTGGACGACGAGCGCACCATTGGACACGCGACCGCAGGGTTGAAGCGGCTCGCCCTCGGCGCTCACCACAGTCCCTACAATCATCGGCGGGCCGCGCAGCTCCTCGACAAGGGTGTGCGTGGCCGCCAACGTGGCGCGTACGAAGCTCGGGTCGAGGAGCAGGTCACGTGGGGGGTAGCCGGGTACGGCCAACTCGGGAGCGATCGTCAACTCGGCGCCTTGGCTGCCGGCATCTTCGTGAGCGGCGATCAGACGGTCCACGTTGTGGCGCAAATCGCCGACCGTGGGATTCAGTTGCAGCGTTGCTATGCGCATACCAGGAGATCTATCACAGCCATGGAATGGGTCGACAGCCCTGGTGGTTTGTACCACGAAGGTTGTGGGCCACACCCCGAGGGCGCGCGCGACCGGCTTTGCGATTGCTCACATTGTAGGATAGGTGCAAGCCATGACGGACAAAGAAGAAAAGCAGCAAAAGCGGGAAGCGCGTCAGAAACTCGAGTTGGTGCGCGAACTTCACAGTGCTGGCAATTATCGCGGCATGCGACCGCTGGTAAAAGAGCTGCTTGCCACCGCTGGGGATTCAGAGATTGGGCAACAGGCCAAGGTCGAGGCGGGACATCTTAAGGTGGAGCGTTGGTCACTGTATGTGGGAGTATTTGCCATGGTGTTGTATGCGCTGGCCTGGGTTGTTTCGCTGCCGTAACCCCTAGTTCGTTGTAAATACTGATGATTTTCTGCAAGCCAGCGGTGCTCTGAAGGTGTATGTTGACTAAGTCGTGATGCCTCGCTGGCATCGCCAACCCATGAGGGTGTTCGCATGCGTATTGATGATGACGATCGCAAAGTCTCCTTGAACCGTCGCATCGATTTGATCCGCCGCATCCAAGACGAACAAGAGAATCTGAACGCCAAGGCTGCCAAGAGTACCGCCGGCACCAAGCACGACTCACAGGCGTCGCAAGGTGCGGAGGCGCTTCACCAAGCGCAAGAAAAAGGATTGCAACAGGCCGACGTCAAGCAAGCCACTAAGAAGGCCAGCGAGGTTGCGCACGCCGAAGTAACTGCTCAGGTGCGGCGGGCTGAGGTGATGCACCACGAGGTCACCGGCACCGAGAAGTCAGCGCAAGCGGTAGACGCAGCCCACAAGCAACAGAGCCGCGGCGAGGATTGGCAAAAGTTTGCACCGCGCGAGGAAACTCAAAAAATTCCCGAGAGCGTCGAAGCTTTGGCCCAAGCCGAGAAGCAAAAAGATGCCGAGCGCGAGGAGCGCGAGCGCCAAAGCGTGCGCGAAATCCTCAACGATATGGCGGTCAAGAACCGCATGATTAAAGGCTGACGCCCCGTCTTGAAGAGCCGGCATCTGGCTGCGTCGTATGCTATAAGATGATCGCCATGAAGCTTGTCCCATCGCGTTGGTTGTTTGTGTCGTTGTGTCTATTGCCGCTTGCCTGTGGTTCGGGCGAACAATCGCTGACCCTGGTGGTCGACCCGCCTACGCTCGCCGCCGACGGCGAGAGTCTTATCGAACTGGCGGCCACCGTGGTGTTTCGTGGCGACGAGCTTCCCGATGGTAAGCGCGTTACTTTTGTTGCCGATGCGCCTGTGTTGTTCGAAAGCCGCGAGGACGCTACGCCTGAGGTGGTCGGCGGACGGCAAACAGGCAATTCTGAGGTGGACGCTGAGACGCGGTCGGGCCGAGCGCGCGTCTATCTGCTCGCGCCCATCGCGGCCGGGAATGTAAAGATCACGGCCAGCTACACCACGGTGAACAAAGACGTGCTCTCCGACGACGCCACGATCGCTTTGTTGCCGCCGCCGTTGGTGTTGTCGGCCCGTGGCAATGGCAGCCAAGGCAACACCATTAATTTCTTCGAATTCTCGTGCGAGCGCTCAAATGTTGGCGGGTTCGTGGCCGACCGGGACGAAATTCGCGTCCCCTGCACGGTGCGCTTGAGGGACGCGACTGGGCGTGAGCTGCACCACGTGCCGATCGTGTTCTATACCGAGGCGGGTGAGATGCAGGTGACCGAAGCGATGCCCGACACTCCCCGGTCGTTTACGTACGTGGTGCCAACGACCCTCTCGGAGAAGCCGCGCGATGTGCGGCCGATGGCCCAGGAGGAGAGTGAGCACCTGGTGGATATCGCCGGCGTCTCTGGCATCGAGGAGTTCAACCCTCGGGACGGTCTGGTGACAATCCTCGCGTGTGTACGTGGCCAAGAGGGCTTCGTGGATGGCAACCAGAACAACGCCTACGATGCCGGTGAGCAGTTTTTGGACGAGGGTGAGCCGTTTCAGGATTTCGATGATGACGGCAGCTTCGACGCCGCCAACGATTCGCCGATTTTCTGCGACTCTAACGGCAACGGCCGCGTGGACGGTATGAATGGCAAATACGATTCCGACATCTATCTCGGGCGCATGGTGCACATCCTGTGGACCGGCGAGCTAGACTACAACGAAGCCAAGACTTTCATGCTGGCCACGCCTGTGGATATTCCGGCCGCGGCGCAAGCAGAAATCAAGCTGCGGCTGACCGACATGAACTTCAACCCCCTGGCCTCCAACAAGTCTACCGATGCGTTGGATTTCTCGTTGCTCAATTCGAAAGCCCGACTGATAGGCGACTTGGCCAGCGGCACCGTGCTGCTCGAAGGCACGACAGGCATGGATTTGCGCGATCAGTTCCCGACCTTCTTGTTTGGTGACGAGGCGGGGCCTGTGTTTGTCGATTTCCTTACGGTGAACGGCGCCCTGCGCGGCCGGGAATGGACGCCCGTGGTTGCCGATGCGCGCACAGGCTACAACGTTTGTGCGCCTCCTGCAGGGCCGGGGCCGGCTGCTTGGGAATTGACGGTAGACGTTAGCTACACCGTCGCGCCGTCGTATTCGGGCGGCAGTTTTTCGGCGCTCGAAGGCTCCAAGTCGGTGAGCGGACAGTTGTTAGCACTGCCGGCCAGCGACGCAGCGTGCCAGTAGCTCCGCTTGAGAGCCCTGGCGCTTCGCGGTAAGAGCCTTAGGTTCTAAGCGTTTCTCGAAGAGGATCGTCACGATGCCGCTGTTCGAAGTGTTCATTCCTGCCGCCCAACCCGAAGGCTTCAACATCACCGCGCGCATCCGCGCCGATTCCTGGATTCAGGCGCTGCGTAGTGGCTTGTCTCGGTTGGGAGACACCGCCGACGTCAAGAACGTCATGTGCGATATCACCGAGCAAGGGATCGATGTTACCGAGCCGCAAAGCGGTCGCGTCTTTAGGATTCGGGAATTGCCCGAGACTGAAGCTCCAGTGGTGGCCAAGCCGATTGCGCCCCCGCCTGCTCCGGTGGTGGTACTCGCGCCGCCGCTCCCCCCACAGCCCATTCCAATGGCGCCCCCAGCTGCGCTCCAACAGCCACCACCCGCCATCTTGCGGGCGCCCCTGATCAGCGCCGCGCCGCCGCCCGTTGCCAAGTCCGCGTCGATTGCGTCGCCATCGCCTGTGGGCGTGAAACACAGCGCACCGGCACCCGTGGTTGCACCCACACCACAACCCATGCCCGTCGACGTTGGAAGCATCACCGTGCCCACGCCCACGACCCCCAAACCGGCAGCGGTGCCTGTTGAGCGTTTCCATGCGCTGGTAGATGAGGAAACGGTTAAAGAGGAGCGCGTGGCGGCCGGGCCGGCGCTGCATATCGGTCGTGGTAAGGTTGAGCAGGGCCGCACCAACGAAGACATCATCGCCGAGCTCTTCGACAAGACGCAGGAGATGTACAACAAGGCCGACTATCGTGAGGCCGCACAGTACTTGCTCGATTTGGCGCAGCGCCACATTCCGTGTGATTCGGGCGCTGTGTTTATTTCCGACATCGATCGGGGAGATCTGTTTTTTGCCGCCGCGACTGGGCCCAAGGCCCGCGAGGTGATGAAGTTTCGGGTTGGCATGGGGCAGGGGATTGTCGGCTTTAGCGCCCTCGAAGCGGTCTCCTTGGCGGTTTCGGATGTGCATCGAGATCCGCGTTTTTATGCCAAAATTTCTCAGTCTCTGGGCTATGAAACCAAGTCTATTCTGTGCTCACCCGCGCAACATGGAGGTCGGGTGTTCGGCGCCATTGAGCTCATCAACAAGTCCACCGGCACGTCATTTACCGGCGACGAAATCAATCTGTTGAACTACTTGGCGCACGAGTTTGCCGACTACCTGCAGAACACCGGCCAGCCGGGCGACACCGCATGAAGCCGTTTTTCGCCCTATCGTTCGCTTGCGGGTTGCTCCTTCGCCCCATGTTGGCCGGGGCGCAGGGCGAGATTTTTCGTTTTGTCGACAAGCAGGGCGTCTTTCATTTTACCGATCGCTTGGCCGATGTGCCGGAGCCCTATTACAGTTATTACCGCGCCCGGCAGCGCGAGCGCGAGGCCAAGGTGCTGTTGCAGGGGGAGGTTGCGTCTAGTGTGACCACGCCAGATGTGCCACGACCCGCCACACCTGCGTACGAGAAGCCCGCGGGACCATCGCTCGTAGACCAAGAGGAACAACGGCGTTTGATGTGGAAGGGGCTCGTGGCGCGTTGGCGCGAGGAACTCGCAAGTGCGATGACCGCGCTGGAAGATGTTCGGTCACAGCGCGACCAAGAAGCACTGAATCCGGTGTTGAGTCAGACTCCCGAAGTGCAGACGCGCATCGCCGAGTTGGACCTCAAGGAGGCCGCGGCGCTCGCAAAACTGGAGCGCGCGCGCAAGGCGTTGACCGAGGATCTTCCGGCGCGCGCCAAACGCGAAAATGCCTCCCCCAAGTGGCTGGAATAGCTTTTTAGGAGACGCGGTTGTCGACTTGGCTCTGGAACGTAAGTGCATTGTTGTTGTGCCTTGTCGGCGTGGCCATTCTGGCGTCGGTGGAAACTGCTTTGGGAGGTGTCCCGGAGGCGCGCGTGCGAGTCGCACGCATGCGGCGCCTGAACAACTGGCAACACTTGGTGTTTTGGACTGAATCTCCGGGGCAAGTGCTCACCACCATTCATTTCTTGCGCCTGTGTATGGTTGTGGCCATGGGTGTCGCCACCGCCGAGTCGCTGGAGTCGTTGGCGTTGCAGGTGCCGTGGGTGGTGAGCGTCGCCACAGTAGGAATTGTCAGCATCTTGTTGGGGCATTTGGTGCCGCGGCTATTGGCCAAGAAGTTTGCGCTGCATTGGGCCCTATCCACGATACGTATTGTGCGGGTGTTGTGTGCGTTGTTGTGGCCCATCGTGGGGCCTTTGATGCTCATCACCCGTGCGGTTGCGCGATGGTCGGGAATCGAGCCGCCAGCGCGTGGCAGCGTAGCCTTTTGGACGCCCGATGAAGTGGGGCAGTTGGCCGAAGAGGCGCGTACCGACGCCTTGGGTCGTTCGGGGCAGGAGATCTACCGCTCTATCATTGAGTTTTCAGACACCGTGATCCGCGAGATCATGGTGCCGCGCACCGAGATGAAGTCGCTTGCCGCCGATTGTTCGAGTGAAGAGCTACGTCTGGCCGTCGTCGAGGGGGGGCATTCGCGCATCCCCGTCTATGACGAGACGATCGACAACATTCTGGGGCTGTTGTACGTCAAGGATCTCTCGGCGTCGATTTTGACCTCGGCCGAGAAAGGCTTACCGCACGCGGTGAACCTGCGTAGCATGGTTCGCCCGAGCTTTTACGTGCCGGAGGTGATGAAGATCAGTGAGCTCTTGCGCGAATTCCAGAAGCGCAAGACCCACATGGCCATCGTGGTGGATGAATACGGTGGAACCGCGGGTGTCGTGACCTTGGAGGATATCATCGAGGAGATCGTCGGCGAGATTCATGACGAGTATGATGTCGAAGAAAAGCAGTTCCGCGTGATCAGCGAGAACAAGATCATCGCCGATGGACGCGTGAGTGTCTGGGATCTCGAAGAACATCTAGGTGTCGGTTTTCCGGAGGACCTCCAGTACGAAACGCTGGCTGGCTTTATCACTGCGCGCGCGGGTTATCTGCCTGCGCCGGGCACCGTGGTGACGTGGAACGGCATTCGTTTCACCATCAAAGAGGGGAACGAACGACGCATTGGTACCGTGGAGATCGAGCATCGCCAGGACAAGCCCGAGTAAGTCAGGCTTGTCGGCGAACCGTGGCTACTTGTTCTTCAGTTTGACTTCTTGGTTCTCGACGCTGACATCATCGGTGCCGCCAAACTCGTCGTCAAAAGCGGTGAAGTCGCGCTCGTCGCCGTAGTACATCGTCGCCAGCTCGGCCGCCTTAAGGTAAACCGGCAGCAGCTTGGCCTGGAGCGCCGGGGCCCCCTTCTTTAGGCTCTTGGCGTCATTGAAATGACCTTCACCGATGAAACTCTTCAACTGCTTGTTCAGCGCGTCGTCCTGCCGGCCGGCGGCGTCGCGGGCGATGATGGCCGCAATCTTGTAGTCGGGCTCTTTGGTGATGGCGAGTGCTAGCTCGGTGGCCTTGGGCTCTTTTGGGATCGACAGGAACACCAGGTAGCCAAGCTTGTTCTTGCGTTTCAGCTGGTCCCGGCCCACGCGGTCGTCGTAGCGGATGAAGCGCAGGCTCTCACCAGCGTTCTCCATTTTGTAGGCTACGAACACCACACCCGACAGCTCCTGGTCGTCGAATTTGGTTTTGAGCGTGGTTTCGAGTCGCTCACGGCCGTGCTCGTTGATTTTGAATTCCTTCGCGATATAGGCGCGGGCCTCCGGGAAGAGATCGGTCATTGTCCAATGCAGCGAGTGTAGGTAGGCCACCAAATCACCGTGTTGGATCGGCGTGAGTGGCTTGGCGTCGGCGACCGTCATCGTTTTGAGCAAGGCGGCTTCGTCCAGCGCTGCGGCGAAGTCGCTGTGGATGAATTCGGGCATGCCTCCGGAAGGTAGACTTTGGGGCAGATCACGACGGCAGCGTTCGGCGCATAAGGCCTTGCCATGTTCCAGGTTGCCGGCGGTTAGCACCGGCATGGGTGTTGGCAATTCTGGGATCGAGGCAGCCTCGGGGATGGGCCAAACGCCGACAGGCAGCATCACCGAGAAATCGATCGGACCAGCTTCCGCCGCGGTGCCGCGCAGATAGAGGCCATAGACGCCTGGAGTGGGGGGTGTGAAGGTAAAGGCATATGCGCCAGCGTCGGGCATCCGGTGGGCACGGTGACCTTGGGCCCAATGCGTGCTCTTTTTGCCTTTGGTTGTCTCCGTCGGAGACACAAGGTAGGCGCTCACCTCGGCGTCGGTTACCGGTCTACGTGAACCATAGGTTGGGTCCGGTGATGTCAGGCGCTCGAACAACTCGATTTCCAAATCGAAGGTGATAGCGGCATCGGGCACGCCAGGGCGCGGCGTGATGACGATCGCCAGTTTATCGGTTTCTTTCTTGATTTTGTTGATCTTTGGTTTGGGCGGCACCGGCTTGGCGGTCTCTTCAGCGAGCGCGGTTTGGGCGACCAAGGCCACGGCGATGATCAAGGTGAGGCGACGCAACATGACGGCACTCCTTTTATCGCCAACGAGTCGAGCCCTCCCAACAGAGGTGCACTCTTGGCGGCGGGAGAGTAGCCAGAGCCCTTGCCTCGGTCAATCGCCGCTGGCGTGCTTCGGTAGGCGCAAGCCATCGACCAGCTCAAGGTAGGCCGGATGCTCACGTAATGAGTCGAGGTCCACATCGGCGCGGGCCAGCGCGCGGAACCGACCGCCGCCTGATGTGATTGCCTGGGCCAGGTACGCCAACGCGGTTTGCGGATGACCCAGGCGCGCATGGGTGCATGCTTGATTGTACGCAACCTCGGCCGCGCGTGGGTCGAGGGCTGCCGCGCGACCCCACCATTGCAGCGCTGCCTCGAATTCGCCAGCGTGATGGTGTTTTAGGCCGTGGAGGATGGCGAGTTGGGCACGCGCTGGGCTCAGTTCGATCACGCGTAGATCCTGGGCTTTGGGGATGCTGTCATAGCTGGCCGCCACGGCGACGAGCGCGTGGTCGCGGCTGACAAACCACGTGGTTATCTTAGCGGGCATGCGTGAGAATGCCGTGAGGCTGAGCGCGACCTCGCCGTCGGCAATCCATAGCTGGTTGTCGCGCAGTGTTAACGCGGCAACGTCGTTCTTCAGGGCTGCCTCGTTTGTGATGTCAACCAACGCATACCCCTGGCGTTCGAGGGTGGCCAACAAGGGGAGCGTCGCACACGCTGCGAGCAGCGTGGCGGCGTCTGTGGCCTGAAGCAGCGCCCGGAGCTCGGCGTCGTTCAGCGTCGGCCCTGGCGATTGCGTGCGTGCATTGACGTCCCAGTACCACACGTGGACTTGATCGGGATTCCGAGTGCGCTCTAGCACCACGGTCTGTCCGGGCGGATTGCGAGTGGCCAGCAAGAATAGTTCATGGCTTTGCGGAGTGGCTACCAACAAAGGTTGCGGGGGATGCACGGTCGCGCAGGCACTCAGCAGGACTAGCTGCATCACGAGCGCGCGCGTCAACCCACCTGGATCCACCAACGTCATGAGAATCGTTGAAATATCAGGTCACATGCCGTATGAATAGTGGAACTACCAACCACGAGTCGTCATGGACTTCGAAGACAAAACCTCCATCATTAACGCCAAGATGGTGGCTGCCCTAAGCAAAGAGAAGCAAGAGTCGCGGTCCGCCTGTTTTATTGTGCTTGCTGGCTCGCAAGCCGGGCGGATGTACAAGCTGGAAAGCAGCGAGATTGTGATTGGCCGAGTGGCCGATGCGGTGGTGCGTATCGACGATGATGGGGTATCGCGTCGGCATGCCAAGATCACCCGGCAGCCCGACGGCAGTGTCGTGCTGGTGGATTTGCAGAGTACCAACGGCACTTTTTGCAACGGCCAAAAGGTCGATTCTCGTGTGCTGCAAGACGGCGACAAGATCCAAATCGGCACGACGACCATTCTGAAGTTCTCCTTCCAAGACACCGTGGAGGAGGACTTCCAGCGTCGACAGTACGAATCGGCCACGCGCGACGCGCTCACGGGCTGTTTCAACAAAAAGTACTTCTTGGAGCGGCTGCCAGCTGAAATCGCATCCGCCAGCCGCCACGCCAAGGTGCTATCGTTGGCGATGATGGACATCGATCACTTCAAGAAGGTGAACGACACACACGGCCATCAAGCGGGTGACTACGTTCTGAAGACGGTTGCGCAGACGATGCTGCAGGCGATTCGTGTGGATGACATTCTGGCGCGTTACGGTGGCGAAGAATTCGCGCTGATCATGCGCGAAACCCCGCCCGACAACGCTTTTATTGCGGTAGAGCGGATCCGGCGACGCATCGAGGCCACAATCTTCGACTACGAAGGCACCAAGATTCCGGTGACCGTAAGCGCCGGTATTTCCACTTGGACTGTCGGCATGGCCGAAAACACCGCCGAATTGGTCAAGGTTGCCGACGAGTACCTTTACAAGGCCAAGCGTGGCGGCCGTAACCGTACCGAGAGCCAGGCCCTCAAGTAGCACAGCTGCCCTGCCTAGCGCGCGAGTGTCTTGCAATAGAGACATGTCTTTTTTATGTTTTTCAGGTAGTTAGCTACTGGCGCATGTCTTGCTAAGCGATAGGATCATGTCTGCGATGACGCCTCGAATTCGCCGTTGGGTCCTGCTGCTGTTATGCGCTGCGCTGCCGCACTGCATCATCGGTACGTGGCCAACCCCTGAAGAGACGGGTGCGAACTCTCCGACCCAGCCCAACACCAACCTGAGTGTTGAGCCCTGTGATGGTCTGGACAACAACGTTGACGGTACGGTGGATGAAGGCTGTGTTTGCAACGCCATCGCCCGTGGTTGCGTGGCGGTGGTGAACGACCAATGCGGGTTCGGTGTGCAATGGTGTACCAATAACATTTGGCAGGGGTGCACGGACGTTGGACCCCCGTTGACGCCGGTACGCACGACAGCCATTGCCGTGGAAGTTGTGACGCCGGCCATCGTGGTGCGTGATGCGACCTTGAGCGCAGAGGTCCAAGTGCGCGTGACCACGCGTTGTGAAG
>JAKLEG010000149.1 GCA_022703175.1 Myxococcota bacterium
GGGGGAGATACGCCGCAAAACCTTGTGGGGTATGCCAAGCTTGCGCAGATCCCGTTTGGCTTCGTGGTGATGCAACGCGGCGACCACGTGGGTCTCTTAACCGACACACACCCCGAGGACGCGACCCAAAAGGGGCCGTTCTTCAATAACAGCAACCGCCCCCATGGCCCTGAGGATCCTGATGTCATCAAGGTGGATCCATTGGCGGAGTCCGGCTACCTGTCAGGCCTAATCATGATTCCGCCCGGCACATGGGTTAGTGATGAAGCCGTGGCGCCATTGCTGGACGACGTCCGACAGCAGCTGGTGCCGCCAGAGATTCCGGCCGAGGTGCGGGCGTTGGTTGCAGCGCGGATGCAAGAAGCGAATGAGCAGCAGCTGCATCCCACGGTGGACGAGACTCCCGCTCCCAAGCCGTAGCGCCAGCCTGCATTCTACGTGCCCTTGACCCTCTGCACGCCTCACGGCATGGTCTGCCGGCGCGGAACCGTGCCGCCCTGTTACAACTACTTCCGTGTGGAGAATTGTCATGGTCGACTTCTTGCGTGAGCTTGGAATCGAAGCCGAAAACTTCGGTGCTTCTGCGGGTGGGTTTTTTGAAACCCACGGACCGATCTTGGAGAGCCGCTCGCCCACCGATGGCCATGTTATCGCCAAGGTTAAACAGGCCACGGCCGAAGATTACGAGCACGTGATGAAGGTTGGCATGGCCTCGTTCGAGAAGTGGCGGACGACGCCAGCCCCACGCCGCGGCGAGGTGGTGCGCCAAATTGGCCACGCCCTGCGTGCGAAGAAAGAGGCGTTGGGCAAGTTGGTCTCGCTCGAAATGGGCAAGATCTACGTCGAGGGTCAAGGCGAGGTCCAAGAGATGATCGACATGGCCGACTTTGCCGTTGGCCAGTCACGACAGCTGTACGGCCTCATCATGCAGTCGGAGCGCAAGTTCCACCGTATGTCCGAAACCTGGCATCCGCTCGGCATGGTGGGTGTCATCAGCGCGTTCAACTTCCCCGTCGCCGTGTGGAGCTGGAATACGTTCTTGGCGGCCATTTGTGGTGACCCCGTCATCTGGAAACCGTCGTCCTTTACGCCTCTGTGCGCTGTGGCGGTGCAGAAACTGGTCGACCAGGTATTGGCCGACAACGGTTTTCCCGCGGTGATGTCGCTCGTGATTGGCCCTGGCTCATCCGTGGGTCAACGCATGTTGGATGACCGCCGGATTCCGATGATCTCTGCCACTGGCAGCAACCAAATGGGCGAACGCGTGGCCGTGGCCGCCGCCAAGCGTTATGCCCGCACCATTCTGGAGCTGGGTGGCAACAACGCCCTCATCGTGATGAACGATGCCAACCAGGACATGGCGCTGCGCTCCGTTTTGTTCGGCGCCATCGGCACCGCTGGCCAACGCTGCACTTCGACGCGGCGTTTGCTGCTTGAGAAGTCCATTGAGAAGGGTTTTGTCGAGCGGTTGGTGAACGCTTACAAGCAGATCAAGATTGGTGATCCGCTCGACCCGAAGAACCTGATGGGACCGCTGGTCGACAAGAGCGCTGTCAGCGACATGATGACCGCAATCAAGGCGATCAAAGAGCAGGGGGGCGAGATTCTCTACGGTGGCAAGGAGCTTACGGGCCCCGCTTACCCAGGTGGCTGCTGGGTTGAGCCGACCATCGTGCGCGCGCGCCCCGACATGCCGATCGTGAAACAGGAAACCTTCGCGCCGGTGCTGTATGTCATCGCGTTCAGTGGCATCGAGGAAGCGATTCGAATCCAGAACGATGTCCCGCAAGGGCTTTCGAGCTGCATCTACACTGAAAGCATGAGCCACGCGGAGCGCTTTTTGTCGATGGTCGGTTCCGACTGCGGTATCGCCAACGTCAACGTAGGCACCTCGGGCGCGGAAATCGGTGGTGCCTTTGGTGGTGAGAAAGAAACGGGCGGCGGTCGTGAGGCGGGCAGCGATTCTTGGAAGCAGTATATGCGGCGTCAGACACAGACCATCAACTGGTCGGGCGAGTTACCCCTGGCGCAAGGCATTACTTTTGGTTGAGCGCTCGCTGGGCCTGGGGTGGGCGTGATGACGTTTGCTTGGGCCCGCATAGCCGTCGTTCTCATATCCATGAACCAGAGAGAAGGGGTCACACCATGAAGTCGATTCGTGAGCTGCAGCTCGAGGGTCGCGCGGTGTTTATGCGCTTGGATCTGAACGTTCCGATCAAGGAAGGCAAAATCAAGAGTGACGCCCGCATTCGTGCGGCGTTACCGACTATCAAGTACGCGTTGGAGCAGGGGGCGCGCGTGGCGTTGGCGTCACACCTGGGACGCCCGAAGAAAAAGGATAAAGAGAATTCGCTGGAGCCCGTGGGCGTGCGGTTGTCGGAGCTGTTGGACAAGGAAGTCACCTTTGCCGACGATTGTGTGGGCGACGGCGTTAAGAAGCTGGTGCGCGACCTGAAGCCGGGCAACGTGATCTTGCTTGAGAACCTGCGCTTCCACGCTGAAGAAGAGAAGAATGACCTGAACTTCTCGAAGGATTTGGCGGCGCCGTTCAACACCTATATCAACGACGCTTTCGGCTCATCGCATCGTGCTCACGCTTCGATCGTGGGCATGGTGAAGTTGATTGACGAGCGCGCCGCCGGCTTCTTGATGGAGGCCGAGGTGAAGGCCCTCTCGAAGCTTTTGGAGAATCCGCCGCGCCCGTTCGTGGCGTTGGTGGGTGGCGCCAAGGTGGCCGACAAAGTGGGGGTGCTGCAGTCGCTCATCGGTAAGGTTGACGCGATTTGCGTCGGTGGCGCCATGGCGTACACCTTTATGAAGTCCCGCGGGGACGATGTTGGTGCTTCCAAGTTCGAGGCGGACAAGCTCAATGTCGCCAAAGAGATTCTCGACCGTGCGAAGAGCCGTGGCGTGCCGCTGCTGTTACCGGAGGACCATGTCGCCGGCATCGCGTTCGAAGAGACCACGACGCCGCAGGTTGTGGCTCAGAAGAATATCCCCACCAACTCGATGGGTTTGGATATCGGCCCTAAGACCCGCGAGCTTTACATTGAGCAAATCAAGCGCGCCAAGGCGGTGTTCTGGAACGGCCCGATGGGCGTGTTTGAATGGAAGAGCTTCGCCGCTGGCACCATGGCGATGGCCAAGGCGTTGGCCGAGAGCAAGGCGTTTACCGTTGTGGGGGGCGGTGATTCGGTCTCCGCACTCGAAGTCTCGGGCGTGGTCGACAAGATCGGGCACGTTTCGACCGGTGGCGGCGCGAGCCTGGAATTGATCGAGTTTGGTACTCTCCCTGGCATTGAGGCGCTGCACGGGCGCTTCGAGAATAAGTGAAGGTTGTGATGACACGACGTCGGATGATTGCCGGCAACTGGAAGTTGCATAAAACCGTCACCGAGGCGGTGGCGTTGGTGCGCGATCTGCGCCGCCTCGTCTCGCAGGTTCGGGATTGTGACATTGTGGTGGCGCCGCCTTATACCGCGCTCTACCCAGTTGCCAAGGCGCTGGAGGATTCGAATATCAAGCTGAGCGCCCAGGAGATGTTCTATGAGGACAAAGGGGCATTCACTGGGGCTGTGAGCGGGGCGATGCTGAACGAGGTTGGGTGTGCCTACACCATCGTCGCGCACTCGGAGCGCCGACAGTTGTTCGGCGAGACACTCGAAAGCTCCAACAAGCGCGTGAAGGCGGCATTCAAACACGGTCTTATCCCGATCTTCTGCATCGGCGAGACGTTGGCCGAACGTCAAGCCAACCAAACGATGCAGGTCGTCGCGGCCCAGCTGGATGCTGGCATTGCTGGCCTCGACAGCGCCACACTCAAACGTTTGGTGGTAGCCTACGAGCCGGTGTGGGCCATTGGCACTGGGGTGGTGGCGTCACCGCAGCAGGCACAAGAGGTCCATCGGATGATTCGCGAACGGCTGCGAGCCAAGGATAGTGGTGCTGCCGAGGTCATTCCACTGCTCTATGGCGGCTCCGTGAAGCCTGACAACGCCAAGGAGCTCCTTGCGCAAGCCGATATCGACGGCGCGTTGGTGGGGGGTGCCTCTCTGGAGGCCGAGCAATTTGCGGCCATTGTTAAGGCGAGGCCTAGCGCCTAGGGGCTGTCCCTATTCGTTGTTGAGTCGAAGATCGAAGTTTGATCTACGCTTTGAATGCACCGTAGCCTCAAGCGCTTCCGCCGCATCGCGACTCGCTTCGAGAAGTCAGCGCGGAATTTCTGGGCCATGATCCATCTCGCGTGCGTACGCGTATGGATGAAACAGGAATAGCCCTAAGGCCAGGCGGACGTGAAAACCGCCCCCGCGCATAAGCGGCCGGGTGGGGGGTAGGGGCAAATGTGCGACCGAGCACTTCGTGAGCTTCGAGGCCAAACTGATCATCGAGGTCGATGGCGGACACCACGCCGAGCAGGTTGACGCAGACGCTGACCGTACAGCCTGGTTTGAAAGCCAAGGATTCCGAGTCATGCGGTTATGGAACAATGAGGTTCTTGGCGAAACGGATGCAGTGGCAACCAGCATCTTCGTTGCGCTCAGGCCCCCACCCAACCCTCCCCCACACTCGCCACGCTCGTGAGGGGAGGGCTAGCCGAGCGCTCCTCAATCGCTTGGCCAATAGGGACAGCCCCTAGTTCACTCGCCCGCTACCTGGAGGGTTGATTCTTCACTGCGCCCGGGGGCCGCCTTGGCTTTGGTTTGTGCGCAGATTATGACATGGTACCGCGTGCTTGTGTCGTTACTCATGATCAGCTTGGGCGCTGGTCCGTGGTCGATCACGGTGGTCTGTCCCGACCCGCTTGGCTGGGCCAATGAGAACCTTTCGTGCGCGCAGCTGGCCGAGCGACTTGCGGCGCGACTGCCGAAGACGGTTGCCTCTGTGGGGTCAACGCTCCCAGAGAGGGGGACTGCCTTGGAGGTTCAGCTCCTGCAGGGCGCGATGGGGCCGGCGCTGCAATTGCGCCTGTTTGTCGATCACCTGCCATTCAAGACCTTGGCGTTAGTTCCCATCTACGGACGCAAGGCCAACGATGTTGTTCATACGGCCGCACTCCTGGCCACCGAGGCCCTGGAGCCATTGGTGCCTGAATTGACGGAACCACCTGCCGTGTCATCGATGGCGCCGCCGTTGCCGGCACCGGTAACCGATCTTCCGGCCGAGCGACACCGCCTGGAGGTCGTCGCTGGCGCCGGGGCCCAGGTGTTGTTGGCCACAAAACGGCGAGTCTCGCCGTCGATGCACTACGACGCTCGTTATGGCCGCGACGTGTGGGTGGCTGGCGTGCGTTTGGTCACCACGTTTCCCGTTGACGACGACAGCAATACCTACTCGCTGCGCGGCGCGCTCTTGAGCATGGGAGTGCCGCTCGGGTTTGGCTATCGAGGCTCGTTCTGGGCGCTGCGGGGGGCGGCGGGGCCGGTGTGGCGTTGGGTTCGTATGCAGTACTCAGACACACAGACACCTACTAAATCGCGAAATCACTGGGGCTGGGGCGGCTCGGTGCTGGTCGAGGGGTACCGCTTGATGGGGCCTGTCATGGTGGGCGTGGGCGCCGAGGGACAACGGTTTTTTTCGTACCCGCGCTACCTCGTCGATGGTCAGCAAGTCTTTAACGCCGGACACAGCACGTTTGCAGCATGGCTGACGGCGGGTGCGAGCTTCTAATGTCCAATCGACCGACGTGCGGCCAACCATGGGAAGAGGAGACGCGGACGTCCGAGCCCCATTCAACGCCTCGCCCGAGTGACCTCGACGACGCAGCGTTGGCGGCACGCTGCCGCGCGAATGCCCAGGATGTTGCTGCCTTTCAAACACTGTACGAGCGCCACGCCGAGCGAATCTTTCGCCGTTTTGTGTCGTTGTTCGGCCGCCACGCTGACGCCGAGGACGCCACGCAGGCGACCTTTTATGAGGCATTTAGGAGTCTGGGCCGGTTCGATGGCCGGGGTTCCTTCGGTGCATGGCTGGGCGGGATTGCGACACACGTCGGTTGGAATACCATGCGTGCTGCGGGTCGACGGCGCCGCGCGATGGAGGCATACAATCACGAGGGCGACTTGCGGCACACCGCGCCGGGCGTCGAGCGGAAACTGGACGCGCGCGAAGGTATGGCGCTGTTGGAGCGGCACTTGGCCGAACTCGATCCCAAAAAACGGACGGCTTTTGTTCTGTACTATGTGGAACAGGCGAGCCTGGAGGAGGTGGCCGAGGCCTTGGCCTGTTCTCGTGACAACGCTTGGGCCCACATCCGGCGGGCGCGGGCCGCCATTCTTTTGGCCATCGCGCGTGAACAGAAGCGCGCGAAGCTGAAGCAGGTGAAGACGTGATGCGCAACGAACCGGAACTCTCGTGTGCTCAGGCGCAGGAGGAACTCCTGGATGCCGAGTTGCGGGGCACGCCGGCCCAGGCTGCGGCGCTTTCTCATCGGGCCCAGTGCGATGTGTGCCGGGAGGCGGTGGCCGAGCTGGTTTTGGCGGTGAGGGGCCGGCGTGAGCAACTGGATGAGCCTCTGGACGCTGTTACCAAGCAGCGTCTGTTTGCCAAGGCACATGCGGACTTTCTCGACGAGGCGGCGCGGCGTGGGTTTGCGCGTCCATGGCTTTGGGGACTGGGCCTGGCCAACGCGGCACTCGCTGCGACCGTGGTGTTTCTGCTCTGGTCGGACCGGGCACCCGAGGGAGGCCGCAGCTGCGACGGTGCCTCGGTCCCAACGGCCCTGTCCGCGAATGTGCCAACTGTGGCGTTGGCGCCAGCGCGTGAGCAAATCACAGTAGGCCGGGGCGATGGTATGGTGATGAGCCTCGATGCGCATCATGTCTTTGTTGCAGCCGAGACCGCATTGACGGTGCATCGCTCTGAGAGCGCTATCCGAATTGATTTGACCCGCGGCCTGTTTGCGGCCACGGGCGAATCGCGCAATGCGCGGTCACTCCAAGTTGCGACCGAGCGTCTGACGGTGGAGCCGTATGGAACCACCTTCTGGGTGGCGCGTGGTGAAGAGCAAGACAGCGTCACCGTTCTCGAAGGTGAGGTTGTGGTAACGCCTGTCGGGCAGGCGTCTGTGCGCCTTGTCGGGCCGAAGCGCGTCGCGGTCACGAAGCAAGCTGTGCTCTCGGTGGCGCTTGTCCCTGAGGAGCAGTCTCAGGTTTGTGCGCAACTTGAACTGGGCCACCTGTGTGCCGCGGCGGCGATCGCTAACCCCAACGTGCGGAAGCAGGCAGGCCAGGCTCTGGTCTCGCAAGCGGGTGTCCTTTACCAAGAGGCACTAGCGGCGGCGGAACGCGGAGATTGTGAGCGTGCGCGAGCCTTGCTACCGGAGCTTCGTTCGGTACTGCAACCCGGCGATTGTGCCCAGGCATTGGTCAGTACCGCGGAGTGCCACTTACGTCGTGGTAGCGCCGTGGACGCCGACATGTTGTTTGGCGAGGCCATGCGTTTGTATCCCACTACATCCGCTGGCCAAAATGCCGCGTATGAGGTGGCCCGTCTCGCACTGCGGCGGAACGACCGCAACGGGGCGGCCCAGGCCTTTGCAGATTTTGCCGCTCGCTATCCCGAGCATCCACTTGCCGACGAAGCACTGTACCGGCGCTGCGTGTTGTTGTTTGAGGACCAAAAGTCACGTGAGACCGAGAGCTGCTGTCTGGAATTGGAACGGCGTTACCCACTGACCACCCACCTGCGGGAGGCCCTGTGGCTGCGTGCGTCGGTGGCCCGCGAACGTGAGCATGACTGCGCGAAGGCACGGCCGCTCTATGAGCGGTATCTTGCTGTGGGAGGGGAACGTGCGGCGGAAGCCAAGCGTTGGCTTCTGGAGTGTCGATGAACACTGGGCACTGCCGGGTGATGATCGCCATCGGTTTCTTACTGATGGCCTGTACACCCCGGGGCGTCGACATAATGTTGCGCGCACCTGTGGCCTCAACGTCTGATCGCGACTCGCTCGGGCCTGTAGACGGGGTTCAACTCGCCGACGGAGCATACAAAGCCGATGACATGCAGGCCGCAGATGCTGTGACGGCGGGAGACAGCGATAGCGGCGTCGTCGGGGATCCCAGCATAAGCTTTACCTCGTGGAGCGACTACCTTGAAACGTTGGCTCTCGATCCTTGTCCGGAGTCAGTTGTTTTGTGGGTGACGACCGCAGCGTACGAGCTAGACGGCGGTAGCGGTATAAGCGACTCGGCCGATGCCGGCCCGACCTTGTCGTTTCTTGAGGCCTTGTGGATCGCTCACAACACGGGTGCTGCGACAACGGTACGGTTTTCGCCTTCAGTGTTTCCGCCCGAATTCCCCACTCCGATTGTCATGGATCCTGATGTTGCCTTGTGGCCTGCCATTTTGCAGAACCTCTGCGTGGATGGACGCGGCGCTCGCCCAGTGTTGCAATTCGTGATCCCCAATATCTGCGAGGCACCGGGTTGCAGCGGCATTTATTGGGGTGCATCGCGCCTCGTGGGTGTTACAGTGTTGCCTCCGGATGATGCGCGCTGGACGATGGACTTCTTCAGCGGTACGCGCGTTGAAGGCTGTCGGCTCGGCACTGATGGCTCAACGAGTGTAGCGCCCAACGCCATCTATCCCTTTCGCGTCAGTCAGAGTTACCTCGGGCCTGGCAATGTGGTCACCGGCGCCAACGCGGTGGAGGCGAGTCTCTCGACCTTTTGGATCATCGACAATTACTTCGGCTTCGACCCGGTTACAGGTGTCGACCTGTCTTTGGGCGAAGGGGTCAGCGTGATTGGTTCCGGCACGATCAGTGGCAATTACTTTACGTCGCATTCTGCTGCGATCAACGTGGCGGGCAACCCCGGTTGTCAGTTGACGTTGACCCACAATCGTTTCGGCCCCGCGTGGGATGGTCAAGCGCAGGTGCATGGTTATGGCGTGATCAGCAGTTCGCTGGATGGGACGTCGGTGTTAATTGTTGGGCCCGGAAATCGCATGAGGAGTCTGCGGCGCGCGGTCGTCGCACAGGGACATGTGCGCCTGACGCAAAACAGCATCTTCAACAACGACGAGCCTTTGGTGTTGGACAGCGTTGCACCGATACCCCCCACCATCATCGCCGCCAACTCCACGTCGGCATCTGGTTCCTGCCATGTGGCCGGCACCGTTGAGCTGTTTTCAGATCTGCTCAGCGAAGGGGAGCAATATCTCGGCTCGGCTGGTTGCGACTTTACGCACCTTTGGAGCTATACGGGGCCCATCCCTGTCGGGCGCAATGTGACGGCGACCTTGACGACAGGTGACGGCGACACCAGCACCTTTTCGGTGCCCAGAGCCGTAAGCGAATAGCTCCAGCGATGAACAGGTAGCCGGCGGAAATTTACTGAGCGGGCGCAGGAGTCGGTTGTTCGGCAGGTGCAGTCGGTTGAGCCACGGGCTGGGCTGCCGCACCTTCAGCGGCCGGAGCAGCAGTAGCCTCGCCAGGTGCGGGCGCTTCGTCCTTTTTAGTGGCTTCCGTTTTCGGACCAAGGCGATTCTCAAGTGCCGAGCGATCGCGCGAGCTCATCATTGAAAGCGTCAGCGAGGTCAGGAAGAAGACGATGGCGCATACCGTGGTGACCTTGGCCAAGAAGCCACCGGCACCACGACCGCCGAAGATCTGTTGCGTCGCGCCACCAAAGGCAGCACCCATGCCGCCGCCGCGACCGGCTTGCAGCAAGACGACCAAGATCAGGAAGACTGAGACGATAATGTGGATGATTGTGAGCAGCGTTTCCATAATCAGCTGTTACCCAAAACCGGAGTTATCCCGGCCATTTACATCGTTCTTGGTGCGGCAGGGGAGACTCGAACTCCCACGGTGTTGCCACCGCTAGCCCCTCAAGCTAGTGCGTCTACCAATTCCGCCACTGCCGCATGAGAGGCACGCCAACTATCAAGGAGCGCTGTCTCTGTCAACCAAAGATACGGCGCCACTGGTAGGGGAATAGGCTTACTAAAGAGGTCGGCGCGCAGACGTTGAGTGATGTCCTTTCAGGGATGCGTTGTTAATGGGATTGCGACTCAAGTTGGGCTTGTATGTGTTGCTTTCGGTGTTGGCTGTGCTCACCGTGGTGGGCTACGTGCGCATCGAAGCAGAGCGTTCCATTTACCAAGACGAGATGGTCAAGCGTGGTCGAACACTGTTGCGCGGCTTGGCAATTCCATGCGGCGTAGCGATGGCCAACAACGAGATTCCGGCTCTGGACAACTACATTCATAGTTTTGCTGAAGAGGCGGCGTCGCTCGACCTCAAGTACTTGGCCGCATTGGACTATTGGGGGCGCGTTTTGGCCCACACCGCCGAAGCAGAGTACGGCAAGTCCTACGACGACGCCTTCACGTTGCAGGCGTTGGTCTCCCGTGAACCCATTTCGCGTACGACGACGCTCGCAGGGGAGCCCGTGCTTGAGGTGGCGGTGCCGGTACACAGTGGCCTGCGTTGGGGGACGCTGAAGGCCGGGTTTGCACTGACGCCGATGGAATTGCGTTTGGCCGCAAACCGGGAACGCACAATTCTAACCAGCCTGGCGGTGTCGTTAGTGGTGGCGCTCATTGCCTTTGCCGTGCTGTCGATGCTGGTCATCCGCCCGGTGTTGAGCATGGAGGAGATGGCGCGGCGTTTTGGCGGCGGCGACCTACGCGCGCGGGTCAGCATTGATACGGGGGACGAAATCGGCTGCCTGGCCGTGCAGCTGAACGCGATGGCTCGCCAACTCGAAACCTATACGAGCTCGCTGGAAAAATTGGTGCACGAGCGGACCGCTGAGCTTGTGGGCGCGAATGCCAAGCTTTTGGATGTCAACGCGCAGCTCGATAAGCTGGCTAAAACCGACGGTTTAACCGGGCTGTTTAACCGGCGTTACTTTATGGACAAGTTGGGCTTTGAGGTCCGCCGCAGCGATCGCAATAAGCGTTCGTTTTCGCTCGTGTTGTTGGATGTCGACCACTTCAAGCAGTTCAATGACACACACGGGCACCCGGCGGGCGATGAGCTTCTGCAGCGCCTGGCGACGCTTGTTGAATTGAACCTGCGCTCGATTGACGTGGTCGCGCGGTATGGCGGTGAGGAATTTGTGGTGTTGCTGTATGACACTGGCCCTGACGAGGGGACGCGTGTCGCTGAGAAGCTTCGGCGTGCTGTGGCTGAGCAGTCGTTCGCCCACGCCGAAACGCAACCGGGCGGTCGGCTAACCATTAGCATGGGAGTGGCGTTTTATCCCCAGGATGCCAAGGATGGCGCATCGTTGGTTGAAGCGGCCGATCGTGCACTGTATGGCTCCAAGGCCGCCGGCCGTAATCGCGCCACCCGTTTTGACGCGTTGCCCCAGACGTAGAGCTTTGGGGTTGTTGCCGAAGCCTCTATACTCGCGCTCATGAGCTCTCGGATCCTCCTGCCTTGGTTTTTTTGGGTCGTTTTGGCGG
>JAKLEG010000015.1 GCA_022703175.1 Myxococcota bacterium
GCAACAGCTCACTGGGCTTCGATGGTTTTGTGGCCCGCCGAGTATGCGCCTGGGGCTCCCGCGTGGCTGACGTCGACGCCTCAAGATCGTCATTAAAATCGGCGGGCGGTACCGCGGCCAACTTCACCGGCGCCTGCAACAAGTAGCTGCGCATAACACCGGTGCCGGCCTTGACCTCTAGCTGTTCGGCAACACTCGTCACCCCAGGGGCGCTCACCTCCAACGCCACCACGCCCGGTTTGACCCGAGCAAACAACGGCGTCGAACCGAGAAACTCGCCATTCAAGCGCACCGAGGCCCCGGACGGCGTCGAGTTGATTGACAGTCGGGCGTCCTCCGCAGCGCCCAACAAATGCAAGCGCCGAGACATGGTCCGCAAACGCTCAGCATCGGCCTCCGGTAACGATTCCGGCGGCGCTGAGCGACGCAGATTTAGATGTTGCTGCGATACTCGTTGCGCAGGCCTGCCGGGGCGTTGCACCTCCACCACACCGCGCAACACGCGCAGGTCCACACCCGCGTCTGATGCTGCGACCTCAAAGATCGTGCCCTTCACTTCCATGCGACCATCATCAGTGACGACTGCCACGGGGACGTGGTTGCCACTCGGATTGACATCCAAATGCAATCGACCGCGCAACAGCTCCAACTCGACTCCCCCATGCAACTTCGCGAGCTGCACGGTCGTTTGGGGCGCCACCAACAGTCGCGCACGCTCGCCCAAGGCAACCGCCAACTCCTCCCGGTCGGTCGTTAAGGTCTGGCCTTCGGCCGGGGCAAACACCGCCCGGTCTTGACTGGCCGCCATCAGCAACAGCTGCGGCGTCAGGCTGCCACTCCAGGGCGCCCACACCATCAACACCACCGCGGCGCTCGCCGCCGCCAGCCCGCCGCCCAACAGCCACCGCCACGCAAGCAACGCTGGCGCGCGCGACGACGCTTGGGCCACGTCTTCCTGAAATGCCGTCACCACCTGTTGCACCTGACGACGGTCCGACAAGGCATCGGCCGGAAAGTGGTCGTCATCGCCCACGGCCAGCGCCAACGTGGCGACGACCTTGGCCTCCACGTAGCAGCGCGCGCACACGCTTTGGTGCTGGGCAAGCCAGGCACGTTCGGCATCCGGCAGCGACGCGCCGGCATCCAAAGCCTCGGTGATCGCCAGTGCACGCTCACAATCATTCTGCTTCATGGCACCCTCCCACGACCCAAGGTCATGAGGTCGGCATCGGTCTCTACGAGTTTACGCAGCTCGGCGCGGCCTACCCGCAAGCGGTCTCGAACAGTATTGAAATTGGTCGCCGTCATCGCAGCGATTTCTTGGATGCTGTAGCCATGCACCAAGCGCAACACCACGGCGTGGCGGCGCTCCTCCGGCAATTGCGTCAACAGCTGACTCATGCGCTCGCGCACGGCCTTAAGCGCCACCGGGTCTTCAATCGGGCCTTCCTCGCGACTCTCCGGCAATTCCGCCATCGGCGTTACGAGCTTTTCACGGCGCCGAAAGCGCCGGATCTGGCGCATCGCAGTGCGGCCGACAATGCGATCCACCCAGGTCTCAAAACGACTCTCACCGCGAAAACCTTTGAGCGACTTCAGCACTTCGAGCAGCGCCCGTTGCACCAGGTCATCGCGCTCGGCATGACCACCCACCATGTAGGTGACGGTGGTACGCACGCGAGGCAGCAAACGCTCGGTGATGCGACGCAACGCCGGCCTGTCGCCCGCGAGCACCTGGGCAATCAACACCGCCCAAGCCTCGGGTTCGGGTGCGGCCACCATCCTCAAGATTGCGAAGATCACGATCCTATAGTGCCCCTCACCCAGGCATTCGGATGGCTACGGGTAATCAGCCGTCGAGGCCCAGGCCTACACTCGCTTGGGGCGCAAACTTAGGCGGATTGTAAGCGGTTTCTTCGGAGGTCCCACGAATCACCGCGCGCCAACCGCGCATCTCCAGAAAGCCGGCCGTGCGCACATAACACCACACCGGCCCCAAAATCTGCACCCGCCCCTCCAACGTAGGTCCCCAAGCGCTGGCCCAACGCCCACGCGTGCCCGTGGTTGAGAGGTTGGGCGCTGCGGCAGTGCTGCTCTGCGTGGCCCGACTCAAAAGGCCTGCGGCCCCCAGCAACACGGTCGCATCGCCAAGCGGCAGTGCGTAGGCGGCGGCGACCTCGATGTCGTGCTGCTGAATCGTAAGCGTAAGCGGCGATTGCCGATACTGCTGTTGCCACTCATACGCATAGCCCAACCGCAGACGCACGCTGTCATAGCCCGTTTCTAGGCCAACATACGGGCCCTGCCGCGCCCGCCAACCTGCGGTGCTACGGCGGGCTGCATAGCCCACCAGAGCGCCGAGGGTGAAAGGTGAAGGTTCAGGTTCGGGCACCATCGGCGGGGGGGTGACCTCAAGCTCAGGCACAATCGCCACCGGCAGCGGCGGGGTGGGTGGCACATCACCGTTGACCACTTGTCCCAATGCCAACGCGCGCGCGGCCGCGCGCACAATCAACGCCACCGATTCCGCCAAACCTGCGCCGTGGGTGCCAGGCTCCAAGTGGCGCACGACAATGCGCTCGCGGGCCATGTCACCCAGGTACAAAATCGAGCTGGTGCTATCCCCCTCCACCCAGATCACCAAGGTCTTCGGCGTCACGGTGAGAGTGCGGGCAAAATCGAGCTGCCCCTTCAGGCTCGCGGGCCACTCCGGCAACGCGCGCACGTCGTAGTCGACCTCCATGTCGGCCAGCTGGGCGCGAATGGCCCGGTCTACAAGCGCGCTCCACGCCGGAGCCTCGGGCGTCAGCACCAACACCACGTGAGGCGGCGCAACCAGCGGGGTCAGCCACAGAGCTAAGAGTGTAACGAGTTCCACGCCGCTCACAGTGCCACCTTGTGGCGGCGCTGACAACGCGGGTCGACAGCGTTGACGGGGCGAGTCCGCTGGCTCTTACTCACAGCCGTCGCCGCACCATGGGTCCGCAAGAAACGGCGGCGTCGGGCAGTCGCCATCGCTATCCAGTTCGAGGCCCGTCGCGCGGCTGCCGCACAGATCGCAACGATCGCCCACGGCGTCGCTATCGCTGTCGAGCTGATCAGGATTGAAGTGCGAAGGGCAGTTGTCACAGGCGTCGCCAACACCATCGCCCAGGGGCGGTTCCACCGAGGTCAAAAGCGACAGCGATTGGCTGTTGGTGGGGTTGGCAAACCGCACCGTATGACCCCAATCGCCGTTGCCGTTACTCACCTGAATAAGGAGGCGGTGCCAACCAGTAGACAACGTCACATTCAGCGTGAATTCGTCCGGGGCCACACCGCCACAACCCACCCGGTCCACGACCGGCGCTCCGTCCAGCCACAGGCGCGCGCTGTCGTCGGCGCCGTAGCGAATACTCACAGTGCTCGCACTGTCGACCTTGAACCAGGCGTTCGCATAGCCGATGGCGTTGTCGAGGTTGCCCCGAGCCGCAGCCCAGTCCGCAAAGATCGGCGCCCATTGGAACAGGTTGTCAATCACCGGGTCCACCTCGGCCGAGGCCCGCCAACGCCGCCCCTCGGTGAGTTGGCCGGCATAGGGAATCACCTCGGCGATGCCGGGATGCAACACGCCGCGGTCGGTGCAACCAGCGCTATC
Source organism: Myxococcota bacterium (assembly GCA_022703175.1). Classification (GTDB taxonomy): domain Bacteria; phylum Myxococcota; class XYA12-FULL-58-9; order XYA12-FULL-58-9; family XYA12-FULL-58-9; genus JACRCV01. Next base: position 3,638 of record JAKLEG010000015.1, read on the forward strand.
AAACGGGCCCAAGAACAGCCAGGTCGGCGGTGTGCCGTCGATGGTGAGCGCGGTGGGGGCAGAGTCAGAATCGCTCTGGCCAACATTGGCCACGTCTGGGCAGTTGTCTTGGGTATCCAAAATGCCATCACTGTCACGGTCGGCGCAGACATCGCCGCAAACGGGATCGACAGCATAAGGAGGCGCCGCGCAGCTCAAATCGCCATCAGCCTGGGTCGCGTTCGCCACCTCGCGGCAGCTGTCACAGGCATCGGCTCGGCCATCGGCGTCGCTGTCCAGCTCGTCATCGCAAGCATCCGAAACACCGTCGCCGTCGCAATCGAATGGGTAGGGGTCGTACACCGCGGCACAACGATCACAGGCGTCACCGCGGCCATCATTGGGCCTTAAACCCTCAACGATGAGGTTGTCGAATTCAGCGCCGGTCTGACTGTCGGTCATCAGCCCAATGCTGGGTCCCGTACAACTGCTGGTAGGCGTGCCTCCCACCACTTCCCAAATGCCGTCGAAATCCCAGTCGGTCAGCACCGCCAGCGCTTGGCCGCGCCTCTCGATGCGCCAGGTGTACCAGGCATTAGCGGCGATCCCACGATTCACTAAACGGGTGTGGCTCCGATTGAACGAGGTACCGCCCAGCCGCTCTTCCAACACCACATCCACGGTGTTGCCGTTGCTGTCATCGTTCAACTCCACGTAACAAAGGCAGTAATTGGCCGCGTCCTGGTAGCCGAACACAAAGCCGCTTGCATCATTGTCGATGGTGCGGTGCTGCACCGTCAGCGCCATATCGCCGGTCATGCTAACGCCGCTCGCCAAGATGCCGTTGCGGCCGTCGTTGGTCGCCTGCTGCAACACGCCGTTGGTCACCGTCCACCCTGTGGAGACCACCTCAACAAAGCCCACCGCCTCGCCGTTGGGTTGGTCAAAGGTAGCATTTAGCCACACAAGCGGCGTGGCATCGCTGTTGACCTGCGTGGCGTTGACGACCCCGGGGCAGTTGTCTTGCGCATCCACCCGGCCATCGTTATCCCGATCGTCGCAGGCATCGCCACAGCTCGGGTCTACAGCAAACGGTGTACGCCCGCAGTTGCGATTACCGTCCTGCTGGTCGGGGTTCACGGCCATCCGGCAATTATCGACAGCGTCACAGATGCCATCGCGGTCGCTATCGGAGAGCGTCAGGTTGTCGTCGACGAGGAGATTGCAGTCGTTATCACGCCCATCGCAGAGCTCCACCGCTCCTGGGTAACGACTGCCATCTTGGTCATCGCAGTCGTAGCCAAGGCAGTCGCCCTTGGTCCCAGCCGCCGTTTCACCATAGCCATCATCATCGACATCGATGCACGGATCGCAGGCGTCGCCACAGGTCGCGGTGGTCGAAAGCGGAGCTGGGCCGCAGTCCCAATCCAAATCCCCTTGTTCGGGATTGGCCAAGAGCCCGCAGTTGTCGATCCCGGCGCAGACATTGTCGTCGTCGATGTCCTCTTGATTGCCAAACGTGTCGTCGCAATCCTCTTCGGGGCGCAAGCAGGCGGTGCGCAGATAAAGCACGCGACCGCGGCCATCTTGGTCGGCATCCACGCAATCGTCCAAACAGTCCTTGATCGAATCACCATCAGCGTCGGCGTCGCACTCCTTCACACAACGCGGTTCGTCGTCATCGCAATCCTCGGCCACACAGGTGGACACAAGTCCTACCGCGGTGGTGCCATAGCCATCGTGGTCACGGTCGACACAAGGGTCCTGGCAATCGGGTTGCAAATCTCCATCGAGGTCCGTCACGCAGTCGGCGGCACAGCTTTTGATCGCGTCATCACAATCGTCCCCCCCCGAGGGGATCGAGGCCACGCCGTCAGCGTCGGCATCGACGCCATCGATACCGTCGCAGTTGTTGTCCACGCCATCTCCCACGTCATCTGCGGCAGCTGGCGACAAACCAGGCTCGTCGTCGTCACAATCACCCTGCACGGGCGCATAACCCGGACGCCCGCGACAAACCGATTCCCCTGTCCCCCCCACCACTCCATAGCCGTCGCGATCGTGGTCGACGTATGACACCTCTGAGGGCAAGCCCTCATCGACGTCGTTGTCACAGTCGTTGTCGAGCCCGTCGCAAATCTCATCCTGGCAGGGGTCAGTCGTACAGGTGTGCGTCGTAGGATTGCATACGTAGGGCGCAAGGCACTGACCCGCGGCGTCACAAGGCCGCCCTTCCATTTCAAGGGTGCGATGCTGACAACCGACCCCAGCGATGCAAGCAACCACGCTCCACGACAGGGTTTGGCAACGGCTCATGCGCATCCTCCACACCACACGCCTTAAACAAGGCAAAGCCTATCACGGTTCGGCAGACACCGCCTTGGCTGGGTTGACGAGGGCAGCGCTGCGACGTCTGGCGGCGATGCCAAACACCAATCCCATCACAATGCCCAACGAGCCACCAATCGCCACGTCGGTGGGGTGATGCCGATTCAACACCATCCGCGACCACGCCACGCCTCCCGCACCGATGAGCGCTGCGACGCCCAAAGGCGGCACGGTGACAACCAAGGCCGCGCCGGTCCCAAAGCTGGTCGCGGCATGCGCCGACGGAAAACCCAATAGACGATACTCAAGAGTTGGCCCGTAGGCGCCATCGGGAAGCTTGGCCATAGGCCGCGGGCGCCCCACGGCGCTACGCACGACGTTGGCCGATAACCCCGCAACAGAGGCGGCAAGCAAGCAGGCCAGCGCCGCCTGTTTCAAACGCGGACTCTGACGTAGCCACCCCCACAGCGCTACCGCGACGACGAGGATCAGGGTACCGGTGGGAAAATCGCCCCAAAACGACAACGCCTGCGCTAACTTACGAACCCAGCGCGGATTGCCCGCCTGCACCACAGCGATCCACGCGGCGTCGTAGGTCACGGTGATGAGCGCGAGCGTCACCAGTGCCAACGCTACGATCACCATGCGGTAGCGCCATGCGGCAAGCACGCGCGCAGCAGCCACCGACAACTCCCATGCGGGGCGTAAGCTGCGCTGCCAAAAAGTTGTGTTGACCGCCTTCACCGTCGACATCCCGCACATCCTAGCACGACAACGAGTTTGGACTTTGCACCGTGAGCAGCGCGCCGGTCAGCGGATGCGGAATCGTCAAGCGCATCGCGTGCAGATACAACCGGGAGGCGAGCGGCCCGCCATACAACACATCCCCCACGATAGGATGCCCCAGCGCGGCCAAGTGCACCCGCGCCTGATGCGTCACCCCGGTCACGAGCGTCACCTCCACGCAGGTACGCTCGCCATGGTGAGCCACCACTTGGTAACGACTCAACGCCGGCCATGATTTTCGCACCGCCTGGTGCGCCTCGGTCAACGCCACCATCCGCGCACCCCGGCCCAACGGACGCGCGAGCGGATAGGCGATCTCGCCTGCACCCTCCAGTCTCCCTTGCACCACCGCTTGGTACAGCTTGCCCACCGCCCGCGCTTCAAACGCTTGGCGCAAGGCTGCAAAGGCGACCGCGGTGCGGGCAAACAACAACAGCCCGGAGGTCTCTAAGTCGAGGCGATGACACAACCCAGGCGCCTCGCGCAGGTCGCCCACCCCTTCGAGGTCGGGAAAGCGCGCCCGCACCGCCGCCGCGACATTGCCGCGCTCATGTGGATGCAGTGGATAGGCCGGAATGCCCGGCGCCTTCTCCACCACCACGAGCGCTTGGTCTTCGTACACCACCCTAAGCTCGGGCAACGGCTCAAGGGTCGCCGGCTCAAGCTCCACGAGATGCACGATCATGCCCGGGCATGCGGGCGTTGCAGCCGTGAGTCGCTTGCCCTCTGCGCACACCCGGCCCTCGTGAAACGCCGCCTTCAGCTCACGCCGCGACCAACCGATCGCTTGCGCAGCCAAGGCGTGGTCCAACCGCCCGACCACGTCGGACCCTAAAATGACAACTCGTTCCACAGGTTGGTTCTTACATACTCGCGGGCACGCAACAACGGCGCCGCAGGTTGCGATAATGATGTTGAGATAACAGCGGGTTGTGTACCCTGGCCTGTAGGAGTGAGCGATGTCCGACACCCGATTGACCGGTTTGCGCTTGACGCCAACACAGGGCGACCTGCGCTTAGGCGACACAGGGCTCAAACCCAAAGCGACCTCCCCCTTTGGCCTCACCTTGGGCGTGCTGCCGCAAACGCAGAGTGGCAACGGCTGCGGCACCACGTCGCTGGCGATGGCGCTCAGCTACTCCACCGGCGCACCCATCAACCAAACCCAGGTGGATGCCGAAATCCGCTTGAGCGACATCTACACCTCGGCCTCTAACATGCGCGCCTATGCCCGCACCCAGGGCATCGAAGGGCAGCTGGTGAACAACCTCACCGACAAGGAGGTCCTTGGACACCTCGACAAGAAGCGCCCCATCATTTTCCTGTCGGACCTGACCCCCGGCGACAAGAGCGACGTCGCTTCGATGCACTATCGCGTCATCGATGGCTACCGCTGGAGCGGCAACGAGCTGCAGCTGCACATCGTCGATCCGTGGGGCAAAAGCTACTGGCGCAGCTGGGATTCGCTTCTGCCTGAGTGGCAAAACATTCGCGCGGTAGGGGCGGAGAGCGGCTACAACCGTTTTGGCCTGGTGCTGGGCGCCAACCCGGCCGACCAGGCCTTTGGCTCCGATCGCCTGCATGGGGTCTACGCCACCGAAAGCTTGGTGGATGCCACCGCCGATATCATCAACAACGCCACGGCGGTTAGCCACGGCAAAGTCTGGGAGTTCTTCGCCGCCATCTTCAACGGCCTCAGGGCATTCTTCAGCGCGCTGCTGCTACCCTTTCAAGCGCTGTTTCGTAAGGAGCGCGGCCCCACCGATGGCAAAGAAGCCAATGCTCCTACCGTTACCGCCGCCTCGGCAAAACCCGTGGCGCCGCAAGCTACGCCAGAGTTCGATCGCAGCGAGCTGTGGACCAAACCCAAGATGATCCAAAAGGTCCCCGAAGGCACGGTGGCTGCCAAACTGCACTGGGCAAGCCCTGACATGCTCAAAGAGGCCCAACCCACAATGATGGCCCGCGACCCGCACAGCCGCGGCCTAGAGGAAGGCCTGAAGCTACCCACCGGCGGCGGCGTGAACTCGAAGAAACCTGGCGACTTCCCGGTTTAGGGCGGCACGCGCACCGAGTTACAAAAGCAAGAGCGCTATTTCGGCCGGGTGTTCTGCGTCCACTGGTCGAGCCAGCCGAGCACGGTGTCGTGCCACAAAATGCTGTTCGCAGGCTTCAGCACGAAGTGGTGCTCGTCGGGGAAGTACAAGAGCTTCGAGGGAATGCCTTTGCGCTGTAGCGCATTGAACGCGCCCAACCCTTGGGTGTCCACCACACGGTAGTCCCTGCCGCCGTGCACCACGAGCATCGGCTTGTTCCAGTTCTTCACGAAATTCACCGGGTTGTGTTTCTCGTACCCCTCGGGGTTGTCCCACGGCGTGCCCATGTGGTCACGCTCGGGGAACCACAGCTCCTCGGTGTCGAAGTAGGCCATGCGTTCGTCGATGTTGCCGTCATGCGCCACCAGGCACTTCCACGGCTCCGACCAGTTGCCGGCGATCCAGTTGATCATGTAGCCGCCGTAGGAGGCCCCCAGCGCACAGGCACGCTTGCCGTCCATCCACGGGTTGTTACGTAACGCCTCGGCCAAGCCCTTTTGCAAGTCCACGAGCGGCTTGCCACCCCAATCACCTTGGATCGCATCGCTAAACGCCTGGCCGTAGCCGGTGGAGCCGTGGAAATCGATCATCACCGCGGCGTAGCCTGCGCCCGCGTACACCTGCGGATTCCAGCGATAGTGAAAGTCGTTGCCAAACGAGCCTTGCGGCCCGCCGTGAATCAGGAATGCCACCGGATACTTTTTGTGGGGGTCAAAGCGGATGGGTTTCACCACGTAGCCATGCACCACGTCGTCATCGGCACCCTTAAAGCTGAATTGCATAGGCTCGCCCATCTCCACCGCAGCGACTCTGGCAGCGTTGAGGGTCGTCAGTTGTGTTAGCCCCGAGCCATCGGGCTTGATCGAATACAACTCCACCGGGGAGCGTAAGTGATCGCGGCCGAACACCAAGCGGTCCTTCGCGACGTTCGGAAAGCGCGCGACGCCATCCCCGAACACCAAGGTCGCATTCCCCGTGGCCACATCGATCGCGAACAACCCCGTCTGACCTACGTGCTCGGCCGTCGCATACAGGGTCTTGCCATCGGCGGCCCACACCAGGCTTTGCGGCGAACGGTCCCAACCTTCGGTCAACACACGCGAAGCACCGTCGGGCCAGCTCTTCAGAACAATGCGATAGCGATCGGCCTCATATCCCGGCACCTTCATCGCCAAGTAAGCCAAGGTTTTGCCGTCGGGCGAAAAGCTCGGCAGCGTGTCCCAGGCCGTGTTGGCCGCGGTGAGATTCTTGGGCTGGCCCTTGCCGTCTGTGGCCATGCTGAACAAGTCGAAGTTGGTGGACCAGGCCTCCTCGCGGCCAACGTTGCGGGCCGCAAACACCATCCCCTTGGCGTCGGGGGTAAACGTAACTTCTTCGGGGCCACCAAACGGCTTCGACGGACAATCGGCATCCATGCCGCGCATCAAGTCCACCGGCTCCCCGCCCGACACCGGCAGTACAAACAGATGCGCGCGCCGGCCATCGGCCCAGCTGTCCCAGTGGCGCACAAACAGCTTGTCGTACACCTTGCCGCTGGCCTTTTGTGCTGCTTGCTCGTCGAGCTTCTTTTTGGTGCAGCCCAACGAATCGCAGCTTGGAAACACCTCGACGCTGATACCAAACTTGCTACCGTCGCCTGAAAGCACGAAGCTGTTGATATCGAGCGCCAGCGTGGTCACCTGTGCAGCCTCGCCGCCGTCCACCGGAATACGCCAAATTTGCGAGCTGCCGCTACGCCCCGACAAGAAGTAGAGGCTCTTGCTGTTGGGGGCCCAGCGCAGGTTGTTGTCTGAGCCATCGGCGTGGGCGGTGAGCCGGCGCAGGTTCTTGCCATCCACGCCCACCAGCCAAATGTCACTGCGCCGCCGATTGGCCTCCAGGTCGGTGCGACTCAGCGTGAAGGCCACTTGCGTGCCGTCTGGAGCCACCACGGCCTCTTGGATGCGCTCCATCGCCAATAGGTCGTTCACCGTGAACGGATGGGTTGCAGCCGACGCGGCCGACGCCGCCAAGAAGACCACCCACGCGGTTGCCAACTTCAACATGTGTCACCTCGAAAGCAGAGATTGCATTGGGATGCAGGCACTAGGCGATGGCTATGACCTCAACGGCGGGCACGGGCCCTTCGCGCGTCACCATCGCTTTGCCGTCCACGACATCGACGATGGTCGACAGCGGTTCGGCTCGCAGATCGCCCTTGTCGACAAACACCGCGACACTATTGACGAAGTTTTTGCGCACTTGCGCCGGCGACGTCTCGCCGCCTTTGTTTTCTTTGTTGGCGCTCGACACAAGCAAGGGCCGGCCTAAGGCCACGGCCACATCTTTGACCAATGCATCCATCGGCATGCGCACGCCGATTTTGCCACCGGCCGCTGCGAGCTGTTTGCTGATGACCCGCGGTAGCTCCGGGTGCGGTGTTACGAGCAATGTCAGTGGTTTTGGCCACATCGCGTGGGCGAGTTTCTTGGCCAGCGGGTCAACGTTGGCGGTGACCTGAGCGAGAGCCGTTTCCGAGGCCACAAACACGAGCGAGGGGGCCTTGTGGATCCTTCCTTTGGCCTGCAACAGGTCGATCACCGCGGCTTCATTGGTGATATCGGCAAGCAGGCGGTAGCGCCCGCCACACGGCAAACAGACGATCTGGCCGAGCTTCAACGCCTCGACGAGCTCGCGACACAGCTGCCCTTGATCGATGGCTTCGCTAAACTTGATGTTTTTCATGCATCTCCGCTTCGGGCCGCACGTAGCCCAGAGAGCCAACCAACGAGGACGGCTCGGCATTCCGGACCTGCGTGGGAACTCGGTAGCACCGATGGGTTGCACGGGGCAACCACGAAGGTGGACGCGTTGTGGCAGGTCCGAGACATCGGGGGTTGCGCTGGATCCAAAACAGTACCGCGACCGTCAGGGAGCGGCCCGGCAAAGACACACCTCAAAACACGCCGCGCTGTTTTGGCTGCCGTTGAATACGTATGCCGCTCCATTCAATCAACAACAGCGCTGTTGCCTCTCTACCTTTCGGAAATATGGCCAACCGTTGACAAGTGGCCATTGCCGGAAGGTTGCGTTTGTCTCGCACAGTCATTGTGCTAGACACAAACAATGGCGGACACTTCTCGGCTAACCCGATTCATCAAGAGACTGCGTGGCGACGAGTATGTCACGCTCCAAGTGGAACGACTCTCGCGTGAGATCACCACGGTGGGTGAACGGTTCGAACAGCTACGACAAAATCTGGACCCGATGGAAAAGCCGCAGGCGAAGACCCCGCGACAATCCGACGGTTCGATTTGCCACACCAACCCACAGTCGATCGCGCTCCAAAGCACTGGGGAGCGCCAAGTTGGCACAGCCCTCGATGAAATCGAGCAGCGGCATCGACTGCGGTACTATTTTGCTGCGTACGCGCTCGATACCGCAGAAGCCCACTACGGCAAGGAACTCCACGTCGCCGATATTGGCTGCGGTGTTGGCTATGGCACATCTATTGTGGCATCCATGATGCCGCAAAAGGTGGCGACGATCGACGCGTTTGACATATCGGCGGACGCCATTGGTTTCGCCAAGGTCCACTATCCAAATCCGAAAATTACCTACCATGTGCAAGATTGCAGGGCGGCGCTTCTTCAAGAGAACCCGACGTTCGCGCGCTGCACGTATGACGTCATCACCTGTTTTGAGTTCCTTGAACATGTCACGTTCGAAGAGTCGTGCGAGCTGATTGACCTGTTACTCGCCAAATCGCGCACCCTGATTACGTCGTTCCCAATCGACAACGCGAGCGTATTTCACAAGATAAGAATCGGTAAAGCCGAGATCGAGGACTATTACCAGTCTGCCATCCAACGGTGTCGGTCACCCAAACGTGTGAGCCATGCCGCTGCGCAAGATGGGCGCTACTACGTCTTCGTTATCGAAGACGCCCACCCCCTCTTGAAATAGCGCGGGACCTGACCTACATCTGCCCAGCACGCAGGGGGATTCATGGCATCGGCAGTCGCTTCACCGAGGTACCACCTCCGTCGTGGCGCGCCCGGAATCGGAGGCTCATGGCCCCGGGTTGGACGCGCAGATCTCCGTTGGGGCACGCGACCATGAGCGATGGTTGGACCCCGCCGAGGTGGGGATGGACGGGCGGGAGCTGGGGATCACGGCGGCCGAGCCGGGGCGCCACACGCCTGACCTGGGGCACCGCGCTACCGAGCCCGAGCTGCGGCGCGGCGACATAGGGCAGCCGGGTTCAACGCAACACGAGCCCTTTGGCGACCACAATTGCATACATCCAGTCCACGTGGATTGGATTTCGCCCAACAGCGGGCAAGGGGAGAGTTGACATGGCAAGATTAACGTTCGGTCAAAAAGGTGAGCGAGTCTTGAAGCTGTTCATCGCGCTGCGCAATCCGCGTGTGGCGCAGGCGCTGCAAAGCCACGGTTTTGGCAACGACGATTTGAATGAGGGGTGGCAGTTGTTGCGCGCCCTCTCAGTTGCGAAGCTGGAAGAGCGCACACCGCAGAAGCAATCCGTCAGTCCGTCGCTCATCGAACGACTCGACGCCTTTGAGAACCTTTGGTTCCCAATCGCCGCCGCGACCTTACAGCGTCGCTACCCCGCGGCCCACGCGCGGTTGTTCAACAACCTGAGTCAGACAGAGGGGCCGGCCGTCGCGGTGTCGGTAGCCACGTTTATCGACCGCCTGGACCATCTGGAGAAGGACGAACGCGGCAATGGTTGGGCCGAAGGCAAGGCGGCTCGGGAGTTGCTTACGCGCCGTGGTTTGGTCGCAAAAGTCGTCGACGAAGCCAAGGCCATGCTCAAAGAGCTTCCCCAGATTGAGCCGATGCCCACCGTGGCCACAACGACACCAGACTCCGAGCACTACAAGCAAGCCGAGTCCGCGCTGTGGGCTTGGTATCTTGAGTGGAGCGGCGTCGCCCGCGCGTCCATCAAGGACAGCCGCCTGCTGCGTTTGCTGGGGTTCGAGAAGGGTAGCCATCACAACGGCAAGAGCGACGCAGACGTCAGTAACATCGATCCCGGATCTGACGACCAGGACGCCGCGACCCACGATTGAGATTCAAAGCGAAGGTTTTTAGTGAGCGGTGACGGGGGCACTGCGCCGAAAGCGTGGTGTGCCCCACACCGCCTCCTGGACCAGCCGTGACAAGAATTCCGCATTTCGTCTCTCTACGGTGAAATGGTAGCTTTCGCCGGTCGTCAACCTGAGGCCTCGGAAAGGCAGTTACCGATGCTTGAGTCCATTCACCTTAAGAACGTTGGTCCCGCGCCCGAAATGAGCATGGAATTGGCTCAGCGCCTCAATCTCATCACGGGTGACAACGGGTTGGGGAAGAGCTTCCTGCTGGACGTGGCGTGGTGGGCACTTACTCGAAAATGGCCCCACGATCTCAACCCAAAACTCACTCTAGGCTTCCCAGCGCGTCCTACGGAGATCAAAACACCGGCGACCATCGGCTTCCGCGTCAAAGCCAAAGCAAAGAGTGTGGACTACCAGAGTACCTACGCACAACGAGATCAGGCGTGGCTGGGACGCGCAGGACGGCCGTGGAATTCCGGACTCGTGTTGTATGCACATGCAGACGGCGGTTTCGCCGTTTGGGACCCTGCGCGCAACTACTGGAAGAAACAGGGTAACGCCGACATCCAAGAGCGACTCGCGGGCTACGTGTTTTCGCCGAAGGATGTCTGGGACGGCCTCGTGGTCGATGTCCTCGGCAAACCAACCACCGTGTGCAACGGGCTGCTTGCCGACTGGGCAAGTTGGATCCGCGAGCGCGGCGATACAGCTCTCAGAATGCAGAAAGTTCTGGAGCGGCTCTCGCCTGAAGGAGAGCCGATTGCCGTTGGGCCGCTTGTCAGGCTCTCGGTGGACGACGCCAGGGATATTCCCTCGATTCGCACGCCCTACGCTGGGGCCGTGGCTATCCTCCACGCCTCCTCCGGGATACGGCGCATCGCGGGTCTCGCGTACATGCTCCTCTGGTCATGGAATGAACACCTGCGTGCCTCTGAGCTGCGCGGCGAGGCCCCCACACGTCAGGTGGTGTTGCTCTTCGACGAGCTTGAGAGTCACCTGCACCCACGCTGGCAACGCACGATCCTGCGATCGCTTCTCCACGTGGCGGAATCACTTCACGAAGAGGCCAGCGTGCAGCTCATCGCCGCAACGCACTCGCCGATGGTCCTAGCATCGGCCGAACCGTTCTTCGACGCAGAGAAAGATGCTTGGTTCGATCTCGATTTGGATTGGAAAAACGTTGTTCTGCAAAGACGGCCCTTCGTGAGTCGCGGCGACATCTCGAACTGGTTGACGAGCCAAGCATTCGATTTAAAATGCGCCCGCTCGCTGGAAGCCGAGACTGCCATCGAGAGGGCGCTGGCCGTCCTTCGCGAAAAGGCTCCGAGCCGAAAGGCGCTGGACGAAGCAGACAAGGCGTTGCACCAAGCTGGCCTTCCGGACATTGATCCGTTTTGGATCCGTTGGGGCAGCTTCATCGAAGAACGGACAAAGGGCGCGAACAAAAGCCGCCCCCGCGGACAGAAGAAATGATTCAAGTCACCTGCGCACCTGAGCCCGCTGGCTTTGATGCCACAGTCCGGCAGCGCGGCCTGTCTGCGATTGACGAATTGGTGGGCCGCAGACCTCGGATAAATCACTCAGGGCGACGCAGGAAAAGCGTCGCGCAACGGGAAGATGATATTCCACCGACCTATTTTCCGGCCTTATGGCGACATGCGCTCCCTGACATGCTTCGCGCCTACGAGCGGCGATGCGCGTTTCTCGCGCACTATATCGAGTATGCAACGGGGAACCCGAGCGTCGACCATATGTTGCCTAAGTCGCGCGCCTGGCAGCAGGTCTACGAATGGTCAAACTATCGCCTCTGCGCGGCACTCGTGAATGCGCACAAGAGCGACTTGGGCGATCTCATCGATCCCTTCACTTGCGGTGCCGGTTGGTTTGAGCTTGAGCTTGTGGGTTTCCAAGTCGTCGTCGGCAACTGCCCGTCGACAGTTTCGCGCGCGCAGATTGCAGCGACGCTTCGATTGCTGAACTTGCCGGATTTCTGCAAGGCCCGCGAGGAATACGTTGTAAATTACGAACAACACCATATTGACTTCGACTACCTTCAGCGACGAGCGCCCTTCGTCGCCGCCGAGCTAAGGCGGCAGAATCGCCTACACCCGGCCGATCGTTAGATCGGAATCGCAAAACCCCGGTCAGTAGACCAACCGAAACGCCGCCTTGGCCCCCGGCGGAATCTCCGGAATCGGCTCAAAACGCACGCCGGGCCGTTGCTCCAGCAATTCTTTCACAGCCCCGGTCACGAGGATTTCGCGCGCCCGGGCGGTGTCTTCGCCCAGCTTGCTCGCGGCATTCACCTCGGCGCCGTACACGTCATGATCACCAATGCGCAACAGCTTGCCAAACCCCACGCCCACACAGAGCAACACCTTCTCTTCGGCGCTGCGGGTCTCGTTGTAGCGCTCTAGGGTGTGTTGCATGGCAATCGCGCACTCCACCGCTTTCTCGGCGCGGCGGAAGATGATCATCATGCTGTCCCCTTCCATCTTCAAAAGCACGCCGTCATGGGCATCGATGAGAGGGACCAGCAACCGCTCGGACTCGTAGATGGTTTGCAAGAAGTGGATGATGCCGAACTGTGCCACCTGCCTGGAGAAACCCGACAAGTCGGTGAACACCACGGCCCACTCCTCGCCAAACAGATCCCAAATGCGAGCGTCGATTTTGGCCTTGTCGGCTCCCGGCTTCAGTCGCTCGGCAATCAGCTTTTCCAACCGTTCGGCCGACGCGTTGCTACCAACTTGCAGGGTGTAGGACATATAAAGGCTCCTTCAGGCAAGGGCCAGCGCCAACGATAGCCACCGTCACGCCCCCTTCGCCATCCAAAGATGCCTCGTATCTCGCCGTGAATGCTAGATTTTTTCTTGAGCCCCAGACACAACCTTTGCCGCATTGCGCCGATAACGTTAAACACGAGCGCAAGCAGCAAGGAGTGTTTATGGGTCTCACGGCAGTGGCGCTACGGGGTCAGCTGAATTCGAGCTCCCAAGCAACGCCCGACGTGTGTCCTCCACCAACCAAGCCTGCCCCAAGCAGCAAGCCGGTGGATACCCTCGACCGCCTGCCTAGCCACGATGGCCGTCGCGCGCCAACCTCGATGCCCCCGGCCACGGTGAGCACCGCGCCAACCTTCTCTGCCGCCAAACCGTATGCGTTGGCCTGTGCCCAGCCCACGGTAATGCCCGCGCTCCCCAAGCCGGTGGCCCAAGCCTTCGCCACCATCAAAGCCGCCGCCAAGAATGTCGACGCCTACGATTTCGATCGCTGCCTGGGCATCTTGGCCCTAGACCCCGACCTAGAGCGGCGCGCCGCGTCGTTCCTGCTCAACAAGAAACACTCGTTGGTCACCAACACCGACGTCACAAACCTGGCGACCGCCACCCCCAACCTGGAGCAAACGCTCTATTGGTTGACCGATTGGAGCCATCGCCAAGCAGCCAACGCCGCCGTCGCGCGGTTGCATGCGTCGTTGGGATTGCCGCTACGTGCCGCACTTCTGGCAACGTCGCAATCTGAGTATTTCTGGCCGGCCATCGACCGTATCGAAAACTTCAAGCGCAGCGATCCCGACGGTTCGGATTTAGTCGACTTTCTCAAACGATACGGTTGCCTGGAGCAAAACGAGCACTGGAAGCTGTTGGCCGAGTTCACCCCCGGAAGCGATCCGGTCGCGGCCTTGGCCGAGCGCCCCACGCGTCCCGCAGCCCCTACCAACCGCCGGCTCGAACGTCGCCCCGCTTACATTCTGGCTGCACGCTGCTTGGTTCGTGCTGGCCACAGCGCCCATGCCTCGTGGACAAAGGCGATGTTGACCACCCTCGATGCCGCACGCGGCCACGTGGGCGAAGCCTTGCGTTTGGTGCAACTCGCCAAAGTCCCTGAGTACGCTGGCCTCGAAGCCGTTCAAGGCGCCTTGGTTTACCTGGCCCCCAAGAGCGTCTGGTCAAGCCCCGACCTAACAACGGCCATCGCCAACGCCCAAGCCGAAGGACTCACCGGCAAGGTAGCAAATGTCTCGACCACGACCGGGCGACGCTTCGGCATCCTGATCACCGAGGTAGACGCCGCCATCCTCGATGCCCGCGGCCCCAAGCTCAAACTCGTGCGTGTCGACAACGTTAAGGCCGGTGTAGGTGAAGCCGCCACCGCGCGGCAGCAGAACGAGAAGGTGCTGCAAACGCTCGCGAGCGGCCACGGCCACTTCTTGGTGCCTAACAATGGCGGCTATTTGGATGTCGCCGCCCAACTCGATTGCCAGCCCGCCGCGCTTCACGCTGTCGCCACTGATACCTGTGGCCCCGCGGATGGCCAAGGCTATTCGCAGAGCCTCGAACTCACAGAGGTGGAAATCTCAGCGCTCGCCCGCGACTTCGTACGTCACACGTTGCACGAACAAGCGCAACGCGCGACCTGAAACAGAGCGCGTAAAGCGCGATCCAGCCGTTGTCTCTTGCCCCGACCCCGACTATGGCTTGACGCATGGGTGATGCACAGCTGTTGGCAACGATTCGTGACCAGATCATCGGAGACAACCACGCCATCGTGGGTCCCTATGGCCCGCGTCGCGTCACCTACGCCGACTACACCGCCAGCGGCCGCTCGCTCACCTTCATCGAGGATTTCATCCGTGCCGAAGTAATGCCGCTGTATGCCAACACGCACACCGAAACCTCGGGCACCGGCCGCCAAACCACGCGCTTTCGCGAAGATGCCCGCGCGCTCATCCACCAGGCCGTAGGTGGCAATGCCGATGACGTGGTGATCTTCTGCGGCTCAGGCGCCACCGGCGCCATCAACAAGCTCGTTGATATCTTGAATTTGCGCCTACCCGCCGACCTGAACGACCGCTACCACTTGGACGAAAAGATCCCCAAGGAAGAGCGCCCGGTGGTGTTCATTGGCCCCTTCGAACACCACTCCAACGAATTACCGTGGCGGGAGTCGACGGCCGACGTGGTGATGATTCGCGAAGACGCCGATGGCCACGTGGATCAAGCCCACCTCGAAGCCGAGCTGATTCGCTTTGCCGCGCGCCCCCTCAAGCTTGGCAGCTTCTCCGCCGCCTCCAACGTCACCGGCATCGCCTCCGATACCTGCGGCCTAGCCACCTTGCTGCACCGCCACCACGCGCTCGCCTTCTTCGACTACGCCGCCGCCGGCCCGTACGTTAAGATCTCAATGAATCCAGATAGTTGCCAAACCTCTGGCGACGCCTACCTGGACGCGATCTTTCTGTCGCCGCACAAGTTCATCGGCGGCCCAGGCACCCCGGGGGTGCTGGTGGTGAAACGCCGCCTCTTAACCAACCGCGTACCCACAAACCCGGGCGGCGGCACCGTGGCTTACGTGAACACCGACGAACACCGCTACCTGAGCGACCCGACGCACCGCGAAGAAGGCGGAACTCCGGCCATCATCGAATCGATCCGCGCGGGCCTCGTGTTCCAACTCAAAGAAGCCGTGGGCACCGACCTGATCCGTGAACACGAGGAGCGCTTCATTCACGCTGCGCTCAGCCGCTGGGGACAACATCCCAATATCCGCATCCTGGGCAACCACCAGGCGTGGCGCTTATCAATCGTGTCGTTCATGGTGAGGCATGCCGAACGCTACCTGCATCACAACTTCGTCGTGGCGTTGTTAAATGATCTGTTTGGCATCCAAGCCCGCGGCGGCTGCTCCTGCGCTGGCCCCTATGGCCACAGGCTCTTGGGCATCGACCTGGCAACCTCCAAAGCGTTCGAGCACGAAATCGTCGCAGGTTGCGAAGGCCTCAAGCCGGGCTGGGTGCGCATCAACTTCAACTACTTCTTAAGCGACGCGGTCTTCGAGTTCCTGCTCGCAGCCGTCGCCTGGGTGGCTGAGCACGGCTTCAAGCTGTTGCCACACTACAGCTTCCACGCCGACAGTGGGCGCTTCGTGAATCGCCACGACCGCGACGACACCACGCTCAGGCTGCGGGAGCTGTCGTATATCGATGGTCGCCTGCGCTACCAGAGTCACCGCCGCACAGAACCCGCCGACGCCCTGACTCACTACCTACGTGATGCCGATGCTGTGGTGGCTCAAGCTCTGGCTGACTACCGCACCCGCCCCCTGGTAAAGCCCCGCCCGCTGGCCAAGGCGTTTGAGAGCCTGCGCTGGTTCCCACTCCCAGACGAAGTGCTGTGCGAGCTGCAAGGCCAACACCCGGTGGCCGGTGGCGTCGATCTGATCCACCCGCGCACGTAGCGCAACGCTTGAGGCCTACCCTATCGTTGTCTGCGTGCCCACTGTCACGGTAAGACCCACACGATACCGACTTGGAGCACGCACTTGACACTCGTGGCACTGGGCTTCGCGCTTATCGCATTGTTGGGACTCAACGCCTTCTTCGTGTTGGCCGAGTTCGCCATTGTCAAAGTGCGCCCCTCACGGGTTGCTGAGCTTGTGGCCCAAGGACATCGTCGGGCTCGCCTGCTGACGCAAATCTCGCAGCATCTGGATGAGTACCTGAGCGTCTGCCAAGTGGGCATTACGCTTGCGAGCGTCGCGCTTGGCATGGTGGGCGAGAAGCTCGCCGACATCATCATGGGGCACGAAGGCTCACACACTCGCTACGTGGTCGCGATCGCCGTCTCGTACGTGTTCATCTCCGGTTCGCACATCCTGCTGGGAGAGTTGGTCCCTAAGTCGGTGGCCATCCGTCTGGCCGATCGCGCGGCCTTGCTCGCGGCCTGGCCGCTGCGCCTGTTTCACCGGTTGTTCTTCCCGGCGCTCTGGTTGTTGACCCACATGGCCAACGCCATCCTGCGGATTTTAGGCGTCGGTCCGGCCCAAAGCGAAGAGTCCCACAGTGAGCAAGAGCTGCGCATCATCCTGGATCGCTCACAAGCGCATGGCACTATCTCGTTCAGGCGCCTGTTGTTCATGGAGAACGTCTTTGACTTGGGTGGCCTCACCGCCCGTGACGCGATGCGCCCCAAGAACAGCGTGCGCACCCTGGATGTACGCAAGAGCCACGCTGAGAACCTGGCCGTGGTGCAAAGCTCGCGCTTCACCCGCTACCCGCTCATCGACCGGGATGAGGGTCGGCCCTTTGGCTTCCTGCACCTGAAAGACCTGGTGATCCGCCCCGCCGATGCCCCGCGGGATTTGCGTGCGCTCGCGCGACCGCTGCTTATTGCCAAGGAAAATCAACCCCTTGAAGCCCTGCTCGCGGAGATGCAGCGCCAGCGACGACATGCCGCTTTGGTGTTGGACCCAGCCGATGAATGGTTGGGCCTCGTCACCCTTGAAGATGTCATCGAGGAAATCGTCGGCACCATTCGCGATGAGTTCGAAGATGAAGAGCCGATACGCCTGAGCGATGCGCTCGCCCCCTCACAGGTGCACTTTGACATCGAGGCAGCCTCGCCGATCGCCGCCGTAAGACTCGCGCTGCAACGGATGAGGCCGGAGCAATTGCCGCTGTCTGCACACGAGATCCTGGAGGCGGTAGAATTTCGCGAACGCTTGGCCGGCACCTACTTGGGTCAGGGGATCGGCATGCCGCATGCGCGCCTGCTGGGCCTCAACAAGCCGTTTCTGATGGTGCTCCGTTCCTCACAAGGGATCCGCTGCGGCCACACCAACGAACTGGGACATCTCCTCTTTGTGTTGCTCACCCCGGCCGGCCAAGCGCGCGTGCACCAACGATTGCAGTCGATCATCGCGCGGCTATTGAACGACAGCCACTACGTGCAAGAACGACTGCTGTCGGCACACACCGCCGACGAGGTGGTGGAGCTGTTGCGCACCAGCGAGCAGGCTGTGTTGACCTAATAGATAAAGACCTCCAGAGATGCGCCAAGCCACCTACACCCTTGCCAAGCCTCTTCGGATAGCGTATTTCATAGTTTTCCGATATGAAATAAACACAAGGTGGCTGGTATGAGCATATACGACACAATCTTGGGTGCGATTGGGCGGACGCCCTTGGTTCGCCTCCAAAGAATCGCGGCCGACCTGCGGATCACTCTGCTAGCGAAGGTAGAGTCATTGAACCCGGGCGGCAGCAGCAAAGATCGCATCGGCCTCAAAATGGTCGAAGCGGCCGAACAAACTGGCCAGTTGCGCCCTGGCGGTACCCTCATTGAGGCCACCGCAGGCAACACCGGCGTAGGCCTGGCGCTGGTCGCGGCCGTCAAAGGCTACCGCTGCATCTTCGTGATGCCCGACAAAATGAGCGAAGAGAAGCGCGCCTTGCTGCGTGCGTATGGAGCCGAGGTGGTCATCACCCCGACCTCGGTGCCACCTGACTCGCCGGAGAGTTACAACGGCGTGGCCGATCGCTTGGCGCGAGAGATTCCCGGAGCATTCCGCCCGCAGCAATTCGCCAACCCGTTAAACCCTGAGGCTCACTATCAAACCACCGGGCCCGAGATTTGGCGCGACGCCGAGGGCCACGTGGATGTGCTTGTGGCTGGCATGGGCACAGGCGGCACGATCTCCGGTACCGGTCGTTACCTCAAGGAGCAGAATCCCAAGCTCACCGTGGTGGGTGCCGACCCTGAAGGCTCAGTGCTCTCCGGCGACGCTCCGCACGGCTACCTGGTCGAAGGCATCGGTGAGGACTTCGTACCGCGCATCTTCAACCGCCAAGTCATCGACGAGATGGTGCGGGTGAGTGACGCCGAGTCGTTTGCGATGGCACGGCGCTTGGCCCGCGAAGAGGGTTTGCTGGTGGGAGGCTCAGCGGGAACGGCCACGGCCGCCGCGGTGAAATACGCACAACGCCTAACCCCAGGCCAAACCATCGTCGTGATTCTCCCAGACACCGGCCGCAACTATCTCACCAAGGTGTTCTCTGACACCTGGATGCAAGAACATGGTTTTGCCGACAGCGTTGCTCGCACCGTCACGACGGGGGACGTGCTCGCGGCCAAAGCCCAACGACAAGGTCTGATTGCCATCGCACCAGAGGCCAAGGCCATCGAAGCAGTGCGCCTGCTTGAACGCTACGACATCTCCCAGCTCCCGGTGGTGGAACACGAGCACACGATTGGCAGCGTGAATGAGTTGATGCTCGTGAAGCTTCTACACGACGGCGGTGTGCTGAGCGAACGCCAAGTGCGCGACGTCATGGGCAAGCCACTCCCAGAGGTGGACGCCCACATCGACGTGAATGAGGCCTACCGACTGCTCTTGGCCGGACATGGGGGCGTCGTGGTCACGCGCAACGGACGGCCCGAAGGCTTTCTCACCCGCATTGATCTGGTGGCCTTTTGGAATGGCCACGCCCGGATGACGGCGTAGGTACCTGCCATGTCGTCGCACGTCTACGATACCGCGTATGTAGCCATCAGCCAGCTGTTGAATCGGCGCTACAACAACCCGTTGGGCGACAGCCTCTTTCCCCTGCTCACCCGGCTCACGGCGCCACGCGCACGCCCCCTAAGAGTGTTGGATGTAGGCTGCGGCCGTGGTCATACAACGCTGTATTGGGCGCGTCAGGGTGCCACGGTGGTGGGGTTCGACCCCGCAAAGAGCATGCTGGCCGAGGCCCAGCAACTGGTAGACAACGCCCAGCTGTCCCACCAAGTGCAGCTCTACCCGCAGAGCCTGCGGAATTTTACGACGACTCAGTCCTTCGATCTGATCTTGGTCCACGACGTGCTTTGCTACTCTGACAGGCGCAAGGCCGATCTGCGACGGTTGTTGGCAATGGCTGCCCCAGGTGCACTGTTAAGCCTGAGTGACTACTTCGCCGAGAGTGATGCGCCCGCGGTCACGGCCTTGCTTGCGGCCTGGGGGATACAGATGCCACAAGGTTTTGCCGCGCAAAGCCATGAGCTTGCCCAGTTGGGAGCCAACCTGTTGTGGGTGGGCGAGACGACTCGTCAATATCGGGCGCACTGGGCCGACATGCGTGCGCGCATCAGTCGCGAGCGGCAGCTGTTTATCGAACGCGCAGGCGCGGCAGGCCTCGCAGCCTTTGAACACAAAATTGCCACGATCGAAGCCGCCGTGGCGTCCCGACAATTCGGCCATTACTGGGCCCTGCTCGCAGCCCAGGACACGGAGGCGGTCAATGCCTAACACCCAACACTTCGAGACCCTCGCCATTCACGCTGGCCAGCCTCCCGACGCGGCCACTGGCGCCGTGATGACGCCGGTCTATCTCACCTCCACCTATGCCCAACAGGGCCCAGGCGGACACAAAGGCTTCGAATACTCGCGCACGCACAACCCCACCCGGACGGCCTTGGAGAGCAACCTCGCGGCCCTAGAGGGTGGCGCCTTCAGCCTGACGTTTGCGTCGGGCTGTGCGGCCACCACCACGTTGTTGCATCTGCTCAAACAAGGTGACCACATCGTGGCTGGCGATGACCTCTACGGCGGCACCTACCGTTTGTTTGAGCGGGTGTTTCGCGACCTGGGAATCACCGTCACTTACGTCGACGCGCGACAACCCGGCGCCCTCTTCGCGGCCCTGCGCCAGAACACGCGGTTGTGCTTTTTGGAGTCGCCCACCAACCCGCTGTTGAAGCTCGCAGACGTGCGCGCCATTGCCAGCGGCTGCCGTCAACGCGACGTGTTGTTGGTGGTGGACAACACCTTCATGACGCCCTACTTCCAAAAGCCGCTTTCACTGGGCGCCGATTTGGTCGTGCACTCCACCACCAAGTACTTGAATGGCCATTCTGATGTCATCGGCGGCGCCCTTGTTGGCAACAACCCAGCCCTCGGCGAGCGACTGCGCTTTCTGCAAAATGCCTTGGGCGCCGTGCCGAGCCCGTTGGACTGCTTCCTGGTGCTGCGTGGCATCAAAACGTTGGCCTTGCGCATGGAGCGCCATCAGGCCAACGCACTCACCCTGGCCCACTGGCTTGAGAGCCGCCCCGAAGTCCGGCGGGTGATCTATCCCGGGTTGGCCTCCCATCCACAACATGCGTTGGCTGCACGACAGATGAGCGGCTTTGGCGGCATGATAAGCTTCGAGCTCATAGGCAGCGTCGCTCAGGCACGTGCCTTCCTCAAAGCTGTTCGACTGTTTACCTGTGCCGAAAGTTTGGGCGGCGTGGAATCGCTCATCGAGCATCCGGCCCTCATGACCCATGCCTCGATCCCAGAGAGTCAACGCACAAAGCTGGGCATCACCGATGGTCTCATTCGCTTGTCGGTAGGGGTGGAACATGTGAGCGACCTGCAAGCCGACCTTGAACAAGCCTTCGCGGCCGTTGCGACAGCCAGCGCGGAGCCAGACGCATGAGTCTGCCACCGCTCACCCCTGCACTAGAATCGCACGACATCGCCCAATGGCTGGCAACAGACGACCCTGAGGCCTTGGCGACGTTGTGGCAAACCGCCGACCAAGAGCGCCGACTGCACCTGGGCGACCAAGTACACTTTCGCGGTTTGATTGAGATCTCCAACTACTGCGTGCGCCAGTGCGGCTACTGCGGCTTGCGTGCCGGCAATCGTTCGCTGTTGCGTTACCGGATGCCGGTTGACGAGATTGTTACCACAGCCCACGAAGCCGTGCGCTTTGGCTACGGCACGGTGGTGTTGCAGGCGGGCGAGGACGAGGCTCACACTGACACCTGGGTCGCCGACCTCATCCAGCGCATCAAGGCCGAAACCAACCTCGTGGTCACCTTGAGCCTAGGGGAACGCTTACCTCATGAGCTTGAGCGTTGGCGCAAGGCTGGCGCCGACCGCTACCTGTTGCGTTTCGAGACCTCAGATCCGGAGCTCTACGCGCGCATCCACCCTGGCCGCCCCGGCCGCCCCGGCCGCCCCAAAGACCGTTTCACCCTGCTCAAAACCTTAGGCGAGCTTGGCTACGAAGTGGGCAGCGGCGCGATGATTGGCATTCCAGGCCAATCGTATGCCGCGTTGGCCCTCGACATCTTACGTTTCCGCGAGCTGGACCTCGACATGATCGGCGTGGGTCCGTTCATCGCGCATCCAGACACGCCGTTGGGCCAACTCTGCCCCGGCCACGCTGCTGCCGGTGAACCCGAGGGCGCAAAACTCGACCTCTCACAACAACAAGTGCCTGCCGATGAAGCGACCACCTACAAGGTCATCGCGTTGACCCGCATTTTGTGCCCCCGCGCCAATATGCCCGCCACCACCGCGCTTGCCACCTTGAACAAAGCTAACGGCCGGGAGTTGGCCCTCGCCCGCGGTGCCAATGTGCTGATGCCCAACCTCACGCCAGTGGGTTACCGGGCGCACTACGAGATCTACCCAAACAAGGTTTGCATTGCCGAATCGGGAAGCGACTGCGACGCCTGTATGCACCGCCGTGTCACCAAAATAGGTCGCACGGCAGGGCGTGGCCGTGGTTCGGCGCCTGGACGCAGCGAGCGCTAACCGATCCACAACCCTTCAATGCGGATCTGCACCCCTTCGGGGCCGCGCGCCACGTAGTTCACCAGGCCACTGTGACGCCATTGCAGCATGCACATGTCAGGCTGAAAAAAGTAACGCATGCCGATCTTGAGCTCGCTGCGACTCTCCTTCACCAGGCCTTCGTAAGCCTCGGCGATGTAGTAACCCAGGTCTTTAAAACCCTCTTGGCGCGGCCGCAGCGGCCCGGTGATGCACCAGGTGATCACCCCGGTTTTCATATCCACGGCGGTCACGACGCCGCAGTGGGTCACCGGACAACCACAGCTCATGCCGAGCGGGCGCCCAATGAGCACATCCCCCACTTTGATTTCCAGCTCGCGGGTGAGCATCGGATTATGGGGAATAATGATTTCGCGTGGCCCCGGCTCCTCCGGAAAATGGCGCAGCACAAAATCGAACTCGCGCCCCAAGCTGTCGACCCAGGGGCGACTCAAAACCGCTGCCGCGGCAGGCTTCGCACACACACCGCACGCGGAACTGCTCGCTTCCGAGGGAGCCACAACCGGCAAGCGCGTCTTAGTGCGAGTCGCTGCGGACGTCCCGTCCACGTGAATGCAGCGTTTCAACAAAGCTGGTTGCGCGCGCAACGCCGTTTCAAACTCGGCGCAACGCGGATAGCCACATAGGCCACAGTCCAAGCCGGGCAAAACCGGTATCGTGATGGTTCCAACGTCCTCTGACGAACTGAGCGTGTTCACGAGGTGACTCCTTGAAGGCTAGGCGTGGGGCGACGCAACAGGGGCGTCAGCTGCCCAACCACGGCAGGCAATGCATCCAAGAGCGCCGCAATATCTTCGGTTTTAGTAAAACGACCCAGCGAGATTCGTAGCGAGCCGCGCGCGCGAATGGCGTCGTAGCCCATGGCCATCAAGACATAGGACGGCTCGCCCATGTGACGGCTGCTACAAGCGCTACCGGACGAAATCGCGAACCCCAAACGATCGAGGTCGAGCAAGACCCGCATGGCACCGCCTTCTTGGCCGGCAAAGCCAAAACAGGCGTGGCCCGGAAGCCGTTTGAAGCGATGCCCCAAGAGATAGGCCCCCGGAATCCCGCGCAGCACGTGATCGATGAGGGTATCCCGCAGGCCCACCAAACGCGCCGCGTCGGTCGATTGCTCGCTGGCTGCCAACGCCGCAGCCTGCCCCAACCCAACAATGCCGGCTACATTCTCGGTCCCTGCGCGGTAGCCGCCTTCCTGACCGCCGCCGTGCACAAGCGGCGCGAGATCGATTCCCTTGCGCACGAGCAACGCACCAACGCCTTTGGGCCCGTAAAACTTGTGTGCCGATAACGACAGCAGGTCGATTTCGTGGGCCTCCATATCGATCGGGATCTTGCCGCACGCCTGCACGGCGTCGGTGTGAAAGAGGCTGCCATACTCGTGCGCCACCTGTGCCAGCGCCGCGAGAGGTTGCAGAGTACCTACGACATTGTTGGCGGCCATCACCGAAACCAAGCGGGTAGCCGATGTGCATGCTGCGGCCAACGCCTCGGGTTCGACAAGCCCGCTACTATCGGGCAGCACGCGGGTCACCCGTGCGCCGTGGCGTTCAAGAGCTAGGCAGGTTTCAAGGATGGCCGGATGCTCAATGGCGCTGACAACCAGATGATCACCCTCACGCACAAGCCCCTTGAGCGCTAGGTTGTTCGCCTCGGTGCCGCTGGCGGTGAAGATCACCTGTGCCGCCGCTGCCTTGAAGAGACTCAACACTTGCTCACGGGCAACGTCGATGGCGGCGCGTGCCTGCCGGCCTGCACCATGCAGGCTCGACGGGTTGCCAAACTGCTGCTCCAAATATGGGAGCATGGCAGCAAGAACGCGCGGGTCTAGGGGCGAAGTGGCGGCATAGTCTAAATAGACCGACACGGCTATTCCCCGCGGTAGAAAGTTTGGTTCTCAAGCGGCCGCACAACGCCAAAATGCGCCTGCCAGCCAACATCTTTTTTGCCAACACAGATGGTGCAGGTACCCACGGGTGGGTTGCCGCGCAGTTGCATCTGCGGCTGGGCGTCGGGCGCGTTCAACACGGCCTCGACAATCGGCTCGATGCCGATGCCATGCAGCGCATTGGCTTCGCGCACCTGCACTCGGGGCGCGACATCTTGAATGCGGGCGCGGAAGACCTCGCGCTCGGCCTGCGACACCCGATCGATCTTGGTGACCACCGCGATATCGGCCAGCGACAGGAGGGGCCCCACTTTGAGCGGTAGGTTAATCCCCGAGGTGGCTTCCATCACCACGATACCCAGGCCGTGATCGACGTAGGGGGCACAGCGCAAACACAGGCCTGCGGTTTCGACCAATAAAACAGCAGAGCGATTCACCTCTGCCCAACGCAGCGCATCCCCCAACACCATCACGCTGCAATGGTCGGGGCAGAGCTCGCCGGAGTAGACTTTGCGCGTTGGAATGCCAAACTCGCGTGCCAGCTCTTCATCTTCCAGGGCATACTGGACGTCGATTTTGAGATAGCTGACCGGTTGCGAGCGAGCCAACAACCCTCGCGTGACATGCCGCAACACCGCGGTTTTTCCTGCCGTTGCCGGGCCCGCACAAATCACCACTTTCATGCTGCAACCTCGTTGAGCTCGGTGCCGGTGAGCCTGTGGCCACCGCGCAGGCGTTCGCGCACGCGTGCCATCGCGTCGTCCAGCTTGGTCACCTCAGCGGCAAACACCTGTTCGGCCTCGTCGGTGCGCAATAGGTCGGTGATGCGGCCGCCCTGCATGACGATGCGGTAGTCGGACAAGAGCGCGATGCGCGGGTCGTGGGTGACGAAGATGTAGATCTTGCGATGTCGTCGCAAAAGCTCAATGGCACGCGTGCGCTCGATGCCGGCGTTTTCCACCTCGTCCAACAACACAATGGGCGTGGCACAAATCACCGCGGCATCGGCAATAAGCAGCGCGCGGGTTTGGCCTCCCGAAAGCTCGGTCATACGCACGTTCGGAATAATCGGCTCACCGGTAAGCTCGTTGGCAAACGCCAATGCCTCCGCCACCAGTGCCTCCGGTGTCGCCTGAACGTTCTTGCGGATCCCCGCGTGCATCCTAAGGAATTCGCCCACCGGCAAATCGGACAGGAAGGTCGTATGCTGAGTGATGAGGGCAATGGGGTGCCGCGCCGGATCGTTTCGATAGGCAGGCTCTGGCGCCAGGCCATCGATAAGGATGCGCCGCCCTGATGGCGTGTTGGCGTTGGCGAACAACTCCAAGTCATTAATGAGCGTGGTCTTGCCTGAGCCGGTC
>JAKLEG010000150.1 GCA_022703175.1 Myxococcota bacterium
GGCAAGGCGGCGGCCACCACGGGCGTTAGCCGTTCGCCTAATGTCAATAGGTCCTTACCTTGAATGGCTAATATTTTCAATGATTTAGGCATCGCATAGCCAAGTTTCTCACCCAACGCCATCACCATCGGCAAATCGATTTCGTGCACACTGCGTAGTCGCAAGGAGGTGC
The DNA here is from genome assembly GCA_022703175.1 of Myxococcota bacterium. GTDB lineage: Bacteria > Myxococcota > XYA12-FULL-58-9 > XYA12-FULL-58-9 > XYA12-FULL-58-9 > JACRCV01. Next base: position 173 of record JAKLEG010000150.1, read on the forward strand.
GCAGGTCAGCCGGATCGATTTCCAAAAGCGTGCCTGGCTCAACGCCGTCAAACTGCACCGCGTCTACGAGCACCACGTCGTCAAAGCCCACCAAGAGCTCCAACAGGTCAAAGCCGCCCACCTCGGCTTCAATGACATCCACGTCCGGGGCGATGATTTCCAAAAGGGGGCGTAAGCGCCTGGCGGCATAGATGCCCACGCCGTCGTCGGTGAGGATCGGGTTACCAAGGCCAATGATGCGTCGCTTCATCGAACCCCTCTGCCTCTGACATTGATTCCCGCGTCGCCTAAAAGGCGACGCTCCCCACCCCCACCCCCCAAGCCCCCTCCCCCGAGTGGGGAGGGGGTTTCAGGCCAACCGCGGGACCCCGGGTGCCGCCGTTACCTCGTCACCCGCTCTACCAATTCGCCACTCTTCGAGTTGATGAGGTCCACCACGAGCGGCATCGAGCCGGGCAGCGTATGGGTGGCGCACGAGAAGCACGGGTCGAACAAGCGGAACGCCATCTCCACGCGGTTGAGCAAGCCTTGGTCTACAGGTTTGCCAGGTTTGATGACCTTCTCAGCGGCGCGCTTGATCGCCATCGAGATGGGAGCGTGGTTGTTGGTGGTGCCGACCACGAGGTTGGCCTTGGTGACCAAGCCATTGGCGTCGGTTTTGAAGTGGTGTGTCAAGATGCCCCGCGGCGCTTCCACGATGCCCACGCCCTCCGACGGTGTTTGCGTCGGCAGGTTGCGGATGTTCGGGGAGGCGGTCTCGGGATCTTGGGCAAGTTCCAAGAGACGCTCGGCGGCGTAAACAAGCTCAATCAGTCGCGCCCAGTGAGTTGCCATGAGCTTCTTTACGGGTTTTCCTCCGAGCGTCTCAAAGAACCTTTGATACTCAGCGTGTGCGAGTGGCGTGGCCATGCCGTCGGCAGCATTCAGGCGCGAGAGCGGCGAGGCTTGGTAGATGCCCGAGTCCTTGCCGTCCACGAAGCCCTTCCAGCCGATGCGCTTCAGGTAGGGGAACTTCAGGTACGAGTGTTTTTCCACATGCTCGACGATGTGTTCTAGGTACTCGTGATCTTTGTAGCGCAACAGCTCCTTGCCGGTTTGATCCACCACGCGGTGCTCGCCGTGGTAAAAGTTCACGCGGTTTTTCTCATCCACCGTGCCTACGTAGTAGGTGTCGAGCTCGTAGGTGTCGCCCAGAATCAGGTCACGGTAGCCGTTGTCTTTCAGCACCGCTTCCTCGAATAGCTTCAGCGAGCGCTTGGCGAACTCAACTTCGCTCTTGCCGGTTTCAATGATCTGTTGACGTTCCGCTTCGGTGATCCCTTTGGAGACGCCACCCGGCAGCGTCCACACCGAGTGGGTGGCGCGGCCGGAGATCGTGCGCTGCGCTTCTTGCGCGAGTTTCCGGTGTTGGATCACGTCGCCGACGATCCCGAGCCCCAGCTTTTGAATGAGCCCCAAGATGTTCCGGCCAGCTGGGTCGGAGTCGGGCCCCATCACGAAGTCGGGCGCGGCCAACGCATAAAAGTGCGCAATGTGCGAGTGCACGTAGTGCGCCGCGTAGTACATCTCGCGCAACTTCTTCGCGGTGGTCGTAGGCTCTACTTTGTAAACCGCGTCTACCGCTTTGCCAGCGGCCATGTGGTGCGCCGCCGGGCAGACACCGCAAATGCGGGTGACGATACGCGGCACTTCTTCCACCGGCATGCCTTCAACAAACTTCTCAAAGCCCCGTAGCTCAGGCACCTGGAAGTAGCAGTTTTCTACGGCGCCCTTGTCGTCCAAGAAGATATCGATCTTGCCGTGCCCTTCCAGGCGCGTGATGGGGTCTATGGAAATCGTGGTCATACCGACCTCCGGTGAAGCGGCGACGCCGCGATGCTGAAGCGGTTGAAGTAGCGGGCCGGATCTGGAATCGCATCCACCATGGCCTTGGCCGTGGCTTCATCATCGGCATCCACCACCGAGGCGATGGCCGAGAGCGCCTTCAAACCTTGGTCGTAGACGCCAGGCGGCGGGCCGTAGCAGCCGCGACAACCAGTGTTCGACTTTTGGCAGCGGTGTTCACAGCCAGCGCGTGTTGCCACCCCCATGCACAAAAAGCCCTGCTCCAACAGGCAGGTCTCGGCATCGGGTTGGGCTGTGGCTAGGCGTTTGAATCCCGGGATTTTCTTTTCGCTTTTCTTGCGCTCGCACTTTTCGCACTGCGTTTGCTCTGAGGCGCCCACCACCGAGCCCTTGGGCGGCAGTTTGCCGGCCACAATCGCGCCGAACACTTCAAAAATGCGGTTTGGGTTGGGCGGGCAGCCAGGCAGGTAGTAGTCCACGTCCACCACCTGGTCGAGCTTCTTCACGGTGTTGTAAAACTCAGGAAGCGTCAGTTTGCCCTCGGGGACCTTCGTCTCCAGGTTGGGCATCGTCAGCCCTGCGTTCTCGGTGGACAGGTTGTTTGTGTAGGCCGCATCAAAAATCTCTTTGCGGCTGAACAAGTTGCCGAGGCCCACCACGCCTCCCATGTGGGCGCAAGAACCAAAGGCCACGAGTACTTTGCTCTTCTTGCGCAACAGGTGCGCCAAGTGTTCGTTTTCAGAGTTGCGCACCGCACCGTTGAAGAAGGTCACGTCGATGTTTTGGTCGGGCATGCGCTCAACATCGGCGTACTTGAAGTCGGTGGCGATCGGCCAAAACACGATGTCGGCGGCATTTGCCACATCCACGATTCGTTCGTGCAGGTCGAGCAAGGCGACGTCACAACCGCCGCACGCTGAGGCCCAGTACGAGGCAATTTTCAGTTTGGGCATGGTGATTCCCTCAAACCGTGGCCTGAACCGATTTGCGCGGTTCAGCATGGTGTTTCACATGGTCTTGTACAGGCTTCGCGGTGCCTTCAGTGGCCTGCGGCGCCACCACGCCTTCGTGGCCAATCTGCATCGGTCCCAGGGCGCGCACCGTCTCCGTGAATTCGTTCACGATCGCCGCAAAGCGGTCGCCTTCTGAGGCCGAGACCCACTCCAAGCGGAAGCGCTTCTCGTCGATGCCGTACTGCTGCAGGTAGCGTTTCAAGAGTGGCATACGCCTGAAGGTCTTGAAGTTGCCGTTGATGTAGTGGCAGTCGCCCGGATGGCAGCCGCCCATCAACACGCCATCGGCCCCTTCGGCAAACGCCTTCACAATAAACGCAGGATCGACGCGGCCCGAGCACATGATGCGAATGATGCGCACATTCGGCGCGTACTTGATGCGCGCAGTGCCGGCCAAATCGGCGCCCGTGTAAGTGCACCAGTTACACAAGAACCCGACGATCTTAGGCTCGAACGTCATGGAGCACCCCTTCGATTTCCGAGAAGATCTGTTGGTCGGTGAAATGCTGCGCAAAGATGGCCGAGCTCGGGCACGCCGCCACACAGGTGCCACAGCCTTTGCACAAGGCGTCGTTCACCCGTGAAACATGCTTGTCATCATCAAAGGAAATCGCCGAGTACGGGCACATCGTGTTGCAAACGCGGCAGCCGGAGCAGAGCTCCTCGTGAATGTTGGCCGTAGCCGCTTCCACTTCGATCTCGCCCCGCGACATCAACGACAACACTTGGGCTGCCGCCGCTGAAGCTTGCGCAACCGTGTCCGGAATATCCTTGGGCGATTGGCAAGCCCCGGCGATGTACACGCCCTCCGTGGCCGTCGACACCGGCGCGAGCTTCGGATGCTTCTCAATGTAGAAGCCATCTTTGCCCGCTGAAATGTTGAACAATCTCCCGACCTTCGCGGCGTCGGCGTTGGCCTCAAGGCCGTTGGCCAACACCACCATGTCCACCGGGATGCGGCGGGTTTCGCCTACCATCGTGTCTTCGACCCGCAAAACGAGCTTGCCCTTTTCCGATTCATCCAGCGCGAAATCGGAGACGGAGGCCACGCGTCCGCGCACAAAACGGACTTCTTCATCGAGCAAGCGTTGGTAGAACTGCTCGTAGCCTTTTCCGAAGCAGCGCATATCAATGTAAAAGTTGTAAACCGTGGCCTCGTGGCAGCGCTCTTTAATGAGATGCGCGAACTTCAGCGCATACATGCAACAGACACGTGAGCAGTGCTCATTGTGCCGTCGGTCGCGCGAGCCCACGCAGTGCACAATGGCCACGCTCTTGGGTTTCTCGCCCGACTTCATTTTGATGTCGCCGCCGGTGGGGCCCGAGGCCGACACCATGCGCTCGAACTCCAGTGAGTTGTACACCTCGGGATACTTGCCGTAGCCGTAGGGGGCGATTTTGCCGGCGTCGAACAGCTTGTAGCCGGTGGCCATGATGATGGCGCCCACCTTGATATCGACGATTTCGTCTTTGCGCTCGAAGTCGATCGCTTGCGGCTCGCACACCTTCACGCACGCCTTGCACTTGCCGGTTTTAAAGTAGACGCAGGTGTTCGGGTCGATGCGCGGCACCTTCGGAACAGCCTGCGGGAAAGGCATGAAGATCGCTTTGCGCTTCATCATACCGTGTTCGAATTCACTCGCCGTCTTGTAGGGGCACTTCTCTTGGCAGATGCCGCAGCCCGTGCACTTCTCTTCGTCGATATAGCGGGTCTTCTTGCGGACCTTCACCTCAAAGTTGCCCACAAACCCCTTCCCCTCTTCGACATCGGCGTAGGTCAACAGCTCGATGTTGGGGTGCTGGCCCACCTGCACCATCTTTGGCGTCAAGATGCAGGCGGCGCAGTCGAGGGTGGGGAAGGTCTTGTCGAATTCGGCCATCTTGCCACCGATGGTGGCTTCGCGCTCCACAAGGTACACCTTGCGGCCCGAGTCGGCGATGTCGATGGCTGCTTGAATGCCGGCGATGCCGCCACCTACAATCAAGGTGGCTGGGTTCACTTTGACTTTTTTGGGAATCAGCGGCGCCAAGTAGCGGGCCTTGCCGATGGCGCCTGCGAGTTGTGCTTTGGCTTTTTCGGTGGCGGCACCTTTGTCTACATGCACCCACGAGCAGTGTTCGCGGATATTGGCCATCTGGAACAGGTAGCGGTTCAGGTCGGCCTTTTCGCAGGCGCCTCGGAAGGTCGGCTCATGCATCAAGGGCGAGCAGGCCGACACCACCACGCGATCCAAACCGAGTTTTTGGATATCTTCTTGGATGAGCGCCTGGCCTGGGTCGGAGCACATGAACTTGTACTCGCGCGCCACCACGACGTCGCCTTGCGCTTTGGCGAACTCCACCAGCTCCGGGATATTAACGGTTCCGGCGATGTTTGTGCCGCAGTGGCACACGTATACACCAATCTTGTTGCTCATGCGCGCACCTCAGGATTCGGCTTCGACCGGACGGTGAGGGGGATGATGCTGCGGGCAAGCCCGAGGCTACGGTCGGGCATGTCAAATGCCATGCCCATCAGTTGCGTGAAGTACAACACCGGGATCTTGAAGCTTGTGCCAAACATCGCATTTACGCGCGGTTGGAACGCTTCGAGGTTGGTTTGGCACAACGGGCAGGTCACCGCGATCACGTCGGCGCCATCTTCCACGGCGTTCATCAACAGGTTTCGGCATAACCGCAGCGCCACCGCGTCGTTGGTGCCCATCAAGGAGCCGCCGCAACACCAGGTTTTGAGGGCGAACTTGGTGGGCGTGGCCCCAATCGCTTCGAGCAACTGCTCTAGCATCACCGGGTTTTCTGGATCTTTTTCGCCGGAGAGGGGGCGCAAGATCTGGCAGCCGTAGTAGGGAGCCACCTTCAAGCCCGACAGCGGCTTCTTCACCAATGACTTCACCTTGTCCAAGCCGATGGCGGTGACCACCACGTCCAAAAAGTGCTTGGTTTCCACGTTGCCGTTGTAGGTGAGGTTTGCCTCCGCCAAAGCGGTGTCTACTTTTGCCTTTAGTTCCGGGAACTTATGCAAGTAGACATTGGTCTTGGCGAGGTTCGTGTAACAGGCGCTGCAGGCAGTGCAGACCGGTTTGTTTTCTTTTTCGGCCAACGCCAGGTTGCGGGCGGTGAGGCTAAACGACAACACCTCGTTGACGTTCATGTAGGCGGTGGCGCCGCAGCAATTCCAGTCTTCAAGCTCTTTCAACTCGACGCCAAGCTTTGGGGCAATCGCTTGAATCGATTCATCATAGGCGCGGCCGCCCGCGTGCGCCGAACAGCCTGGATAATAGATGTAGCTCACCCTTCACCTCCGAGTTGTTGCGCGCGGTCGATGATTCTGCGCAGGCCCTGTACGTCTTTGATCGGCTTGGCACCCAGCGGCATTCGGCCAGTGCGGAACAGGTTCAGGCCCACGCCGGCAAAGCCGATGGCACCTAAAGGGTTGGTCTTGAGCATGTAGCGGGTCATCAATTGGGCTTCTTGATTGCGCCCATATCGCCGCACCAGGTCAGTAAACGTTTTGGAGAACACCTGGGCGGCCTTGGCCTTCTTTTGGCCAGCGCGCATCGCCAAGCGCTTCAAGATGTACATCACGTCGGTGATTTTGATTTCTTGCGGGCAGCGCACCGTGCAGGAGTAACAGGAAGCGCAGGTCCAAATGGTGTTGGAGGTGAGCACCTTGTCGCGCATGCCGGCGCGCACCATCGCTATGATCTGACGCGGCGATTTGTCCATCGCCCAACTCACCGGGCACGTGCCGGAGCAGGTGCCGCATTGAATGCAACGCTTGATGGCGTCGCCGCCAGGGATGCCATGGACCTCTTTCATAAACTCCAGGTCCATGTCGCGTTCGAATAGTGCCTTGCGGTCTTTGAGCATCATCGCGGCTGTGCCCTCCTCAATCGAGAACCGGAGCCCAAATGTCCTCGTTGGTGTGGGGCCTGGTACCTCACTTGGCAGGGTCAAAGATATCGGAAAGCCTCTACAACTCTAATCATAGAAACCATGATCACGTTTCTGCGCCCCATCGCCGGTGGGTTTTCTATGCCCGGGTCGCGAGCCAAAGAATTAACCCAAAGCCAAATAAAACCGTCTAGTTAAACCATGATACAGAACTCAGAAGGTCTTGATTTGTGGGGCAGACCTAGAGTGGTTTTTGGTGAAAATGTAGTGGTTTTGCATTATGCGCATGACAGGTATCGCGCCATGGAATGTGGCGTAACTTGCTCTTTTTGGCGGTGCAAAAATCTGTCAAGTTGTGAATTTATTCACTAAAAAAAGGAGAGTATCGACGGGCAACCATATCACACGCCACCAAGGATGCGGTCTTGGCTCTATCGTCGGAGTGCGGCTCAAGTCTATCTAACAGCAGTCCATTGCGGTCCCGACGTGGTCGGTTTGAACAAGACCGAGCCACGGCCACCGCCATCAGTGCGCCCGCGCTGGATTTTAGGCGTGGCTGCGCGCCGGCCTTCGAGAGGCTTCAAATTCAGGTTGTGTAATCAGGCATTTGCCTCGCTCAGTTGGACGCCGCCAGTGCTTCTTCTGCTCGGCACTCCGCGCTACCGCGCCGAATTTGCCTCAATCGCGCCTCCGACACCACCGGGCGAAAGGCCCACGGCGGAAAGGCGGCGGTAAGGTCACCGGCGAGATCTGTTGGGGTCATGATGGTTTTAATCAGGGCCAAGCACCGACCGGCGAGTTTGAAGCCATCAGTGCTGGCGCAGCTCACACCTGCGGTCTCAAGTTGGGGGGCACGGCTGCGTGTTGGGGTGGCTCCTACTCCGCCAACTACGGCCAGGCCGCAGCGCCCGCGAACGACTTTTCTGCCGTAGCTGCGGGTGGATACTTTAGCTGCGGACTCGAAATCGACGCCGACGTCGTGTGCTGGGGAAACGATAGCCATGGTGAAGCCACGCCCCCGACCGGCAGTTTCCGTGGGATCGCCGCCGGTTTTGCCTTCGCCTGTGGCATCAAAGACGACAACACGGTCTCGTGTTGGGGAGCCAACGGCCAAGACCAAACCACACCACCCTCTGGCACATTCAAGTCGGTAAGCACTGGCGGAGAGCATGCCTGCGGCATCATGAGCGACGATCGAATCGTGTGCTGGGGCGATGACGGAGCTGGCCAAGCCACGCCGCCAGAATGAGGACAGGGCGCGGTAGGCGTCCGCCGCCAACCGATAGGCCCGGGCGAATAAGTGCGACCTTGCGAGAGTCCCACGCCGCCTGATGGAATGGGACGGATGACGCTGTGCGTGATCGCAATGCCAGGACAACGGTATTGCCAGTGCCGATAATTCGCCTTTGTGAACCTTAGGCCAAGCTGCCAGGCGCCGCGGTTGAGTGCGCGTCGACGACGTAGGGGCACTGCCGTGGCGATGAGGTCTGGAGACTACACAGAGAGCTGTGTTGTCTCCAAAAGCAGCCAGGGTCAGGTTCTAATGGGCTGAAAATGCTTGGTTATGTTGGTGGCTTCATTTTTGCACAACACGCCGGTTTGGTTCTTGCGTGGCGTTTTTAAGGAGCAGGCAGATGCGTTTTCATCAACTAGGTGGGTGGCTGTTGGCGAGCGTGCTCGCGTTTGGGACCGGGTGCGGTAAGGACAAAGACAAAGATCCGGTTCCCGCTGTCGAGGAGCCGTTGGTAGAGGTTTGCACGCTTATGCCCACCGACACCGACCCGGATTTCGCCGCGGAAATCGGCTGTCAGGCAGACTATGCTGCGGTCTCGTCGATGCCGCTGTCGGCCAGCATTCCGGGGGCGCGCTCGGTCAAGACGATCGTGGACCAGTCTGACGGCAACACCCTCTACTTCCAAAATAGTCGGCGCTACCCGATTCACTGGGATTTTGCGCATACGCACCTGTCGGGCGGTGTCGGGGTTACGGGCGTGGATCGTCCGTACGTGCCGGAGCTCGGAGCTTTCAACATGACCGAGTACTACTCGCCCGACCGGCGCTTCATATTGGGGGCGCTCAACTACTACGAGGGGCCTAAGGTGTGGGCCTACGAGATCGCTCCTTACGACACCGCCGACGCGGCGATGATTGAACTCGCGTTCCGCAAAATCAAAGACAACTTCTGGGCCGGCCGTAACCTGAAGTTCCATCCTACCTCCGACAACGTCGCGCGTGAGGCGCAAAACCTGTCGTCTGATATTTCCATCATCACCACCGACGAGCTGTTTGCCGGCATTGTCTACCAGCCACTCAATTTGGCTACGGCCATGGGGCAGGTGCGGTTTTTCTCCACGACTGACCTCGAAACCGAGTACCTGTCGTTCCGCGATATGGCGGTGCTCGAAACCGTGCCGAACGACTTGGCGGTTTGCAGCGGTACCATCACCCAAGAGTTTCAAACGCCGCTGTCGCACATCAATGTGCTCGCGCAGAATCGTCGCACCCCGAACATGGGGCTGCGCGGCGCTTTCACCGACCCGACGCTGCGGGCGCTCGAAGGCAAATGGGTGGAGCTTACCGTGGGGGCCGAAAGCTTCAGCATTCGCGAGGTCACAAAAGAAGAGGCGGACGCCTGGTGGGATGCGCATCGTCCGCCTGCCGTGCAAGTGCCAGCGATGGACCTGAGTGTCACGACCCTCACCGACATGGAGGACCTGTTGGCAATCGACACCCTGGGGTTGGGCCCGGCCTTGGCCCAAGCGATTCCGGCGTTCGGCGGTAAAGCCAGTCATTTCGGGGCGTTTCCGCACATCACCGAGTTTGTGATTCCGTACCCCAAAGCGTTCGTGGTGCCGATTTACTACTACCGCCAGTTCATGGAGCAGAACGGCTTTGATGCGCGCGTGAACACGATGCTGGCCGATCCTGACTTCCAGAACGATCCGGCGGTGCGCGACCAGCAGTTGAAGCTGTTGCGCGATGACATGAAGGCGGCTCCGGTGGATGCGGCGCTCGAAGCACTGTTGGTCGCGAAGCTGGGCGCCGACTTCCCTAACACGCGCATGAAATTCCGCTCCAGCACCAACTGCGAAGACCTAAACGGCTTCACCGGTGCAGGCTTGTACGAGTCGGAGGCCTACGACCCCGCCGATCCGGTAAAGACGATCGATCGCGCGGTTCGCAAGGTCTGGTCGAGCGTATGGCGCTTCAAAGCGTTTGAAGAACGCGAGTATCGCAAGATTTCGCACTTGGAGGTGGGCATTGCCGTGCTTATCCACCGTGCGTTTCCCACCGAAGATTCTAACGGTGTGGCGATTACGGCCAACATTTTTGACACCGCTGGGGTTGAACCGGGGTTCTATGTGAATGCGCAGATCGGGGATACCTCCGTGGTGTTGCCGCCCGAAGGGGTTACGACGGACCAGTTTATTTACCACTCCGAGATGCCTGGTCAGCCGATTGTTTTCTTGGCTCACTCGAACCAGGTGCCCGAAGGCGACACGGTACTCAGTCGCGCCCAAACCGAAGAGCTCGGTAAGGCCCTGAAGGCGATTCACAACTATTTCAATCCGCTGTACGGGCCGAATACCCCCGATCACTTCTACGCGATGGACGTGGAGTGGAAGTTCAACACCGATCCCAATGATCCGAACCACGAGTCCAAGTTGGTCATCAAACAAGCACGCCCCTACCCGGGCCGTGGCAATTGAGGCCGGCGATGAACTATTTCACAACATACGCGAACCTGGGTGTGGTGGTCTTATGGGCCGGCGTCGTTGCTTGCAGTGGTAGCGAAACCACCACCCGCAATCGTCCTCATTCCAACTCGGGCGACAGCACGGCGGCCGGTGATACCGACGTGGGCGGTGACAGTCTCGCGGGCGATTTCGAGGGGGCGTTCGCCGACTACGACACCAATCCCGATAACCTTGCGTTGCGCGGGGCTTGTCCGTTCGATGCAAAAATCGGTGCCTTCAAAGTCGAAATGAATGAGGACGTGGGTTACACCGCAGTGGACGGCGTCGTGAAGGATGGGCTGGTGCCCGGCCAGGTACCTGAGGTGGCGGTGGTCGAAGGCGATTGCCAGCTGTTGCGGCGTCGGCGCTTGGTGTGTGATCCGTCGTGCGGCTCAGGCTTTACCTGTGGCTTTGCCGAGAGCTGCGTGCCGATGCCGGTGGGGCAAAACCAGGGACACATCACGTTGCGCGGTTTGGTGCAGCCACTCGGTTTGGATCCGATTCAACCCGGCAACAGCTACTTTTACACCCGTTTGCCGCACCCCGGGTTTGCGGTGGACAACGTCATTCAACTTACCTCCACCCCCGGCTACTTCGGGACGTTGGAGATGTATGGCATCGGCGTGACGAAGCTTGAGCCCACGGAATCTAAGTGGGTGGTGACTGAAGGCGAGGCGTTGGCGGTGCATTGGACCGCACCACCTGCGGGCGCACGTTCCACCGTGTATTT
>JAKLEG010000151.1 GCA_022703175.1 Myxococcota bacterium
CCAACCTATACCTCTCACGCACGCGGAAGGGACATCCGAGCACGACGATCGATGCGGTGATCCAGGGGTTGCTGAACTGACAAAAACAGGGTCAGACACAAAAAACTTTACACGACCCATCGGCAAGGCAGCGGCGCGCGGGCCAAGATGGTAAAGGGCTGCGCGCAACTTGGCGAAGCCAGTGGCATCGAGGCGTTCCTGCGGATCTAGGTAGAGCACCCATTGGGTGTCCAGCACGGCTTCGGCAGCACGAAAGGCACGTCGGGACGTTTCGGCATCCTCCCAAGGACTCTCCGGGAGGGCCACCAGCGTCAGTTTGGGGTTAGGCGCGAGAGCAGGTGATGGAGGTCTCCCCACCGTTACCACCACCACCTGCTCTACGTGCGCCAAGGTGGCGTCCAGAAACTCCGCGAATTCGTCTTGCTTCGCGGCGAAGGTAAGGACGCTCAAGCCTGGCCGGCGATAGGTTGCCAGATTCACGCCGCTACCCCCCGGGGTCGTGAGGCGATGAGAGCATTGTGAATTTCGGCTTCGGAGGCGCCGAATTGGTCGACCACCGGGATGATGCGCAGCATCACGATGGCGGCCACATCCATGTCTGAGAAGTTCTTGCGCAGCGCTACTTGCAAGGCTTGTGCGGCCGAACTGAGCCGTTGCAGCCATTCATCGGTGGTGTTGAGGTTGCCCCCCAGGCACCGTTCGACCTGCGTCAGGAGCGCCACAAACAGTTGCAGATGCGCGATGGTGCGCCACAAGGTCGACAAGCCTTGGCCTCCCTTGATCGCGGCGGTGGCTTCAATCAAGCGGCTGCGGATCGAGTGTAGGATTGGGCGCAGGTCGTTGGCGGCGCTGCGAATGAATTCGGTTTCGATGGTGACCGGCTGCGGAGCCATTGGGGTCAGGTCCAATTCAGGGGAAATGTCACAAGGCCGGTCGTTCATACCTACCTCCACCGCGTTCGGAAGATATCTGTGCAACCAGGGTGCCAACCGCCAAGCGTTGCGCAGGGCCTACCAGACGATCGTAAAATCAGGGAGTTACATGGTTAGGCCGCGAAGAAATGAGCATGCATCGCCACTATCGAGGTAGGCGGCCGGAAAAAGTGTCGGGGATTTGACGGTTGGGTCTGTCAGGAAACCGTCGGCGGCCCGGGCCAGATGACGCTGATAGTCAGTCCAGGCGGGTTGGCTTGCACTGTGACACGCGCGCCTTGGGCTTCGCTGGCAATTCGGGTGGCGACCAGGCTGAGTCCTCGGCCGGTGCGCAGTCCTGCGCGGCGCAGCTTGGGTTGGGTGATCGGGTCAAATAACTCGTCAGGCGACTCACTGGGTGGGCTGCTGCCATGATCGCTGACCGAGAGCGTCACGCCCTCTGAATCAGCGGTCAGCCTGACGGTGACTACGGCATGGGGGGGCGAGCATTCCAAAGCATTCAGGAGCAGGTTGCGGCACAGCACTCGACAGAAGGCGGCGTGGCCTAGGATCATGGGGCTGGGCGTTGGCAGCTCGACCGTCAACGAGACGTCACAGAAGGTGTACGCGGTTTCGAGTTCATGAGTGATCTCGCGGACAATCTCCTCTAGGGCGACGGGGTTTTGCGGTGCGGTGTCTTGCGGATGCGCGGTCAATTCAATGGCGTCGATCATCGCGAACAGGCGCTTGGCGCCGTGTTTGCAGGCCTCCAGATAGAGGTCCCGCTTGATCGGATCTTTGCTGCTCTGGGCAAAACTCAACGAGGCGAGGATGCTTGTGAGGGGGCTACGCAGGTCGTGTGCCAGAATCCGGGTGAGTTCGGAAATGGGGGCCTGGGACATGCCGACACCTCACAGGTTGCGGACTGAGCGTCTGAGCTCAAGGTCAAAGCCGCAACGCTCGTGCGTGTCAATGTCAGCCGATGAGGTCTAGGAGTGTGCGCGAGTGTTCGATGGCGCGCATCAGGTCGCCGCGCAGCGTGTCGACCGCCATGGTGCTCAAATTCAGGCGTTTCAACAGGTCAGGATCCAGATCCGGTACCAGCTTGTCACCGGGATCGCCTACGCCCATGCGCCGCACCAGCTGATTCGCCATGGCGGTCACATCCACTACGGGGCCCAGCGAACGAGGCACGCTACGACGGGCATCCACGCCCAGGAATTCGTGGTGACCGATGGCCATCCGGAGTGGCATTGGAAAGCGCCAGCGCTCGGCCAGGCGCTTGCCGACCACCTCATCTTGGGGCAAGCCCACGAGCGCTTCGGCCGCCTGTACTTTGATGCCCTTGGCGTGGGCCACCGCCACCGCCTCATTGAACTGTTGCGGCGCCACTTGCATCAGTGCGACTTTGCCGATGTCATGCAGTAGCCCGCCGGTGAAAATGACAGGCGGATCAGGGAGATGCAACCGTCGAGCGAGGATCTCAGCGAGCGTGGCGCAGCCCAGGGAATGGAGCCACAAGGCACGTAGCGACAAAGCATCGCTGCCTTTGGTGGTAAGGCTTGAGATCACCGAGACGGTGAGCACCAACTGGCTAATGGTGTTGAAACCCAAGAACGAAATGGCATGGCGCACATCGCTGACACCACCAGGAATTCCGTAGTAGGCGGAGTTGGCAAGTTTGAGGACCTTGGCCGTGAGGCTCTGATCGGCGCTCAAAGCTTGAGCCACCATTTCGGCGGTGGCTCGTGGGTCGTTTACCAAATCGGCGGTGCGTTGCGCGGCGATCGGAATGGTCGGCAGGCCGTCCAAGCGATCGAAGATGGCGAGGTCGGTTTTCAACGGGATGGCGGAGCTACTCACGTCGGCGATTCCTTCACATTCACTGGAAGCTCCAATGTAAACACGGTGCCGCCCCCTTGGCGAGTCCTGAAACTCAGGTCGCCGTGGTAACGTCGGGCAATTCCTCGGGAAATCGACAGACCCAGACCAGTGCCGCGCTCTACGGGTTTGGTGGTGAAGAACGGTTCAAAAAGCCGGTCCGCGACCGCCGCTGGAATGCCAGGCCCGTCATCTTCAACATCCACCAGGAGTTTGTTGCCCTGTCGGTAAGTTTTGACCCAAACGTTGCCGCGGGGGCCCACGGCGTCCATCGCGTTCACCACCAGGTTGATGACAATTTGCCCCAGCTCGCCCACTTGGCCGATCAGGGACGGCAGATTCTCTTCGATGCTAGTTTGCACGCGCACTGGGCCATGGCTGCGGGCGCCAACTACCAGCTGAATGGATTGCGTGACGCATCGCCCGAGGTCGATGGGCATGCCGACCTCGCGGGTCGGCGACGAGTAGGCGCGCAAACCGCTGACAATCTCTGCTAAACGATTGGTTCCTGTGGTGCACTCCGAGGTCGCCGAGCGCATTTCGTCTAGCAGTTTGGCGACTTCTTCGGGTGCCGGTTCGATGCCATGGGCTTTGAGCGCCGTTTGAAGCTTAGGCAACATGGCTTGTAGCCACGTCAGATTGGAAGACAGATAGGTGAGCGGTGCGCGCATCTCGTGACCGACGTTGGCCATCAAGGTGCCCAACAGCGCGAGCTTGTCGAGTCGGGCGACTGTGCTTTCGGCCTGAGCCCGAGCGCGTTGCTCGGTGGCGAGAGTAACTTTGGCACGCTGGCGTTCGTAGCGGCTCTCCAGCGCTCGGCGCAGGATGATTTCCAGCTCTTCACCCCAGGGTTTGCCGACTTTGTAGACACCATCGGTCTCACGCGCCATTTGCGAGACGCGGTCATCCGCAAAACCCGTTAACAGGATACGCACAATTTCGGTGGCGCTCATGCCTACGCGGCGCAGCAGCTCAACGCCATCCAGGCCTGGCATGCGGACGTCCGAGATCACCGCGTCAAACGGTTGGGCATCGAGGATACGCAAGGCGGCTTCGGCGCTGTCGGCGGTGGTTACGGCGTAGTAGTCGGACAGCTCCTCCACCAGCGACTCACGCACATCGGGATCATCATCGACAACCAGGACGGCCGGCGGCAGCGTAGCGGCGAGTTGCGGCATAGCGACCTCATGACTGTTTATTGGACACTATCGGAGCGCCCGCGAGGGTAATGGGAACGGTCTGACGCAGCGGCATTTCCAGGACGAATCGTGCCCCGTGCGGCACAATCGACTCGTGGCGCAAACGCCCGCGGTGATGTTGGGCCACCCATTGGGCCATCCACAGGCCGAGGCCTGTACCGCCTTCGCGACTCGCCACAAAGGGTTCAAATAAGCGAGAGGTTACCGTGGCCGGCAAGCCTGGTCCGGTGTCGGCGATGGCCAGCGTGAGCGTGTCTCCTTCGGCGGCAACTTCTACGCCCAGCGTGCCACCTCCTGGCATGGCGGTCAGCGCGTTGTCCAAGAGATTGGTTAACAGGTGCTGTAGTTCATCTGGATAGGCGTCAATGGGACAGGGATCGCGCTGGTACTTACGCTCGACGGTGATGCGATCCAGACGGTGCGTGAGCAAGCGCAAGACCCCTTCGATTTCCTCGATCAGGTTGACTTGGTTTGCGGCTACGCGTTCAGCCCCGTGTCGATGTACGCGGCGCATGTCTTCAACCACCCATTGAATGCGTTTCGCGGCGTCGAGCACCCGTTGAAACAGCACGCGGAGGCGGTCGTGGCTGGCATCGGTGGGCAGGGCCGTCAACAGCTCTTGGATTCTGCGCCCGGTTGAGAGCAGGGCGCCCAACGGATTGTTGACGCTGTGGGCGACGCCCGCGGTAAAGGCACCAATGGCGGCTTGCTTGGCCAGCGTGGCCACACGGCTTTGCAGCTCTAGGAGTTCAGCGTTGCGACGTTCGAGGTCGGCGGCAACGGCGCGCAACTCGGCGTGAGTTTGCCGCAGGGCCATGTGTTTGGTGATGAGCTCGCGTTCCAAGAGCCGGCGCTCCGTGGCATCGCGCACAATGCAAACGGCAATGGGGCCAGCAGGCATATGCACGTGGCCAATGGTCATCGAGGTAAACAATACGTAATCGTCCGCACGGCGCAGACGTACGTCTTCATGCAAGCCAATGCGTTGGAGCGTCTCTGGTGAGAATCCGCGTCCTTCGGATGAGCCGCTGGGAGTCTCGGCAAAGAAGCGGGCGACACTTGAGCCAATGATCTGATTTAGTGAAAAGCCGGTCAGATCGGCCACGCGCGGGTTGGCGGTAATCACGGCCAGATCTTCAAGACGAACGGCCAGAATGGCATCGGTCGCGTTCTGCAACAACAAGTGACACAACTCGCCCAGCGGAGTTGTGCCCAACCCCGCATCGCGCTTGGTGGCGTCGGCCTCCAGCGCTTCTTGCATCAACTATGCTCCCCAGCGGTTGGCCAGGCCCGCAAGGATGCGCGCGGCTTCTTGGATGGCGGCCTGCATGGCTGTTTGGCTTTCGAGCAGCTGGGAAAATGAGGACACCGTATCAGCCTCGACAGCATCGCTGCGGGCGCTGGTGATGGTTTCTTCGATGGCGGTGCGGGTGGATTCGGCGCCCACGAGTCGACTGGCTTCGAGTCCCAAGGCCGATCGCCCATCGCTAATTTGGGTGGAGGCGGTATCAAGTGTGTTCAAATGTGTCGCGACGGCAGCACCATCGTTGGCGCGTAGATCAAACGCCAGATCTTGGAGCAACTGGAAGGCATCCACCCCAGCGACCGGTGTAAAGATCTGATTTCCAGGACGATTGACGGTGACGCTCTGCCCAGGTGCGATCTCGACTTGGCGGGCGCCGGAATCTCCGACATAGGCACCGGCGGCAGAGAACGGCGCCGCGCGGGTTTGGTAGCCGCCGAACACGTAGGTGCCAGCTACCTGGGTGTTGGCGGTACTCAGCAACGTCATTCGCAGTTGGTCGACTTCGTCAGCCAGGACATTACGCTCGTCGGCCGACAGGCTATCGGTCGCACCGAGCATGGCAATTTCGCGGGCCCGCGTCATCAAGCCGAAGGCGTCGGCGAGCGCGGTATCGCTAGCGGCAAACTCCTGTTGGACAACCTGTCCTGAGCGCTTCATGGATGTCAGGCGCGCAAGGCCGGCATCCATCACGGCGGCGCGGGAGAATGCCACAGGGTCATCTGACGGGCGCTGCACACGCATGCCGCTCGAAGCAATCTCTTGCGCTTTCAGGGCACGCACCTGTGCGGTTGCAACGTCTTGCCGCAATGAAGCGAACACAGTTTGTTCGGTCACCCGAGTCATGGCTTACCTCACAGCTGCACCAGCGTCTCCATCATCTGGTCGACGACGGTCAGGACACGAGCGGAGGCCTGGTAGGCGCGCTCATATTGGGTCATGAGGATCATCTGCTCTTCAAGCGACACACCGCTGAGGCTCGATTCAGCGTCTGTTAAGGTGGCTAAACGATTTGTGGTCGTGGTGGCGGCGTTGTCGATGTTTTGTCCGGTGAGGCCGATGTTGGCGTACCAGGAACCGGCAGCCTCCGCTGCTGTTTGAGATCCTCCGCCCGCAATAGTGGAGGTCTCAAGCGCAGCGAGTGCTTGAGCCGCGGTGCCATCGCCTGGAAGCGAGGCCGCATTCTGAGCCGCTCCCAAAAGGCGTGGGTTGGTGGCGATGACGGGGTTGAGGGCAAGCCCGGCGGCGGCACCTGCGATTGTGGCCGGCGGTACAAAAAGGTCACGGCCCCCTACCCCGTCCAGGCCGACTCCCGCTTGGTGTGCAGTGTTGGTGGTGGTGGCAAAGTCGTACGCCAACTGATCGAGTTCGGCCATGCGGCTAGGTAGTTCGTTGTCCCGGAGGGCGAGCAAACCACCAATTTTGCCTGAACTGAGGCGACTATCGAGGTTGATCGCGGCACCATCGGCAGTGGCAATAGTGTGCAAACCGGTGGCTGCGTTCCTGGTGGTTGTCAGGTTGCGAACATTGTCGCCTTGTACGATGGCAATGCCGCCGCCCACCATGACGGTGGCTTGACCGCGCTCGTCTTCGAAGCTGGTAGCGCCCACGAGTGCGCTGAGTTGGTCGATGACGGCATCGCGTTGATCGCGCAGGTCGAGGGCTTGTTGGCCGGTGGTTTCGGTGAGCGCGATACTCTTGTTGAGCGCAGCAACCTGTGCGCTGAGCGTGTTGACCTGTCCCACCATGGCGGAAATGCTGCGATCTGCGTCTTGCTGGCCGTTGTTAAGCGCTGCGGCTGCATTGCGGAATCCCCGGATCACATCTTCAGTGCGGGTGACAACTGCGCTGCGCTGGGAGAGGTCATCGGGGGCGCTCGCAAGTTCGCGCCACGCGCCGTAAAAATTGCCCAAGTCGGCACCCAGCGTGGAACCCGAGCTTGGGGTAAGCTCGGCTTCGACCGCCTGCCAAATCGCCTGACGTTCGGTGGCATAGCCATTTTGCGCACCAGCGGTGCGACGTTGCCTTGTGAGCGCCACGTCGGTGGCATGCTGGATCATTTTGGCGTCTACACCCAATGTGGTCGGTGGCCGCGACTGCAGCACGACATCTTGGCGTCTGTAGCCGGGGGTGTTCACGTTGGCGATGTTGTGGCTCGTGATCTGAGCGCCGCGTTGCTGGGCGAGAATGCCACTACCGGCAATCCAAAGGCTGTCAGTTAGGCCGGCCATCAGCCATACCTCGTGACAAGGCGCGCATGACTCGGCGCACCATGGACTTCGCCGCTTTTGACATAGGAGGTATCACGCTCCCCGTCTTCGGCGAGCTCCTGGAAAATGTCACCGATCAGGGTGTGGAATGTGACACACAGGCTTTTGAAACGTTCCATCTCCTCCCGCACATGGGCGAGGACATCAGGACTTGGGGCGGCCGCCGCCAGTTGTTCCGAAAAGATCTCTAGATGTTGCGTGGTGGTCGCAAGGGCTTGGGCGTCTAACTTCATCGCCGCTTGGCGGGCTTCATTCATCAGACTATCGAACCCAACAAGCAGTGGGTCTGGAACTAGCCCCGGCGTGCTCTCCCTGCCACTGGCCATGACATGTCCTCCTTCAAAATCTTCTCGGCAAGCTTGCGGATCTCAACTGGGTAGGCGCCCGTCGCCACAGCGGTTTTGATGTCACTGAGCTTTTTCGCGTCCGTGCTGGTCTCGACCGCTCTTGATTGAGCTGCGAGATTTGAGGCCGCTTGGCTGACGTTCACCCGATCCACCGGACCTGCCGAAGATGTCGGAGCAGAGCGGCCAGATTCCAAGACCTTAGACGGAGTTGCGAGCGGTGACGTGCCCTTGGCGCTGATGCTGCTGTTTGTGCCTTCACTCGTGATTTTCATGGCTTACGTCTCCCTGGTCCGGAGTTTCTGGTACTCCCTGTTTCGGTCATCGACGATCCGGAGGGAAACTTGAGGATCTTTTTTCTCCCATCTGTGACTCTAAATTGCTGTTTTGATTGGTTTTTTCCAGCTACTCAACCAATGTTCAGGATCAATAAAGCGTCGTTCGCCGCTTGGCAGCGCCTCGATCAGCTCCCAGTGCAGGTGTGAACCGTGAGCGGAGGTACCCGTTTGTCCTACCTTTCCCAGTTCTTCGCCGCGGCTGACGGCTGAGCCAGCCGTCAAGCCAGAGCGGACTTCATCCAGGTGGAAGTAGCGACTGAGCACTGCACCATGTTTGCCTTGGTGGCGTACCGTCACCGACAACCCTCCAGGGCTATCGGGATCATGCGAGATCGCTTCGATCACGCCATCGCGTACCACGTGCACGGGAAGGCCTGTTTCGGCTGCCAGGTCCAAGCCGCAGTGGCCGGCTCCGCAATCGCTCGGTCGCTCACCGGGTCGGAGGGCACCAAACCGCTGCATCGGGTTTGGCCGACTGTTCGTCTGGTCGAGTGGCAACGTCCAGTTTCCGTCGCTCAACAGCGCCGTGCCGTGGGCCGTGGGCTCGCCCGAGGAACCACCCAGCTGCTCGATCAAGGCATCTGCCAAGCCCAAGCCATTGTCGCTGGCCTCATTGGCAATGTGGGAATCGAACATGTCTTGAAAGAATTCGTTGGCTGCGCCTCCAGTGCCCATGCCCTCAGGCACGGTCTGCCGCATCGCTTTAAAAACCTCGGTGAGGAGCAGGGATTCGAACTCCTGTGCGACCTTGCGCAGACCAGAGGGTTGCGTGGCTTCGCTTGCCGTTGGCGCAATGGGCAGGTCGGATAGGCGGTTGATCATTGGATCTCCAGCTCAGCACGTAGCGATCCAGAGGCCTTGAGAGCCTGGAGGATCGCCACCAGATCGCGTGGCGAGACCCCAAGTGCGTTTAAGGCTCCGACCACGTCTTTCAGTGAGGCACTGGCAGTTACTTCGCGTAACGGCCCGCCCTGTTCGCGAGCTGTGACGTTGGTGGTCGGCACCACCACCGTGCGACCGGCAGCCAGCGGCCCAGGTTGTGAGGCCATTGGCATTTCCCGAACTTCTAACGACAGGCCGCCGTGGGCAATTGCGACGGGCATCAGGCGCACGCCATCCCCGAGCACCACTGTGCCAGTCCGTTCATTGACCACCACGCGGGTGGGCATATCGGAATCGATGGCCAACCCTTCGATAGCGGCCATCAGAGCAGGCACGCGCCCCTTGAAGTTGTCGGGAACACGGATCACCACGACGCCAGCGTCGCGTACCAGCACTCGTGGGGGCGCTTCGATGGTGGGCGTGGCTTCGGTGGGCGTCTCGACAGCGGCGACCGCTTCGCCGGCGGTGGCCTCTTCGGCACCCGTGGGAGATGCGGTTGACAGCAGCGGGAGCGGTAGTGGCGCAATGGTGTCGAGGGTTTCTCGAACCGCTTTGGCGATGCGCTCGGCGGTGGTGAAGTCGGGGGAATGCAGCGTCAGTACGATTTCTTCGCGGCTCAAATCAATAGGCACCGCACGTTCCACCAAAGCGCCATTGGGAATACGGCCGACGGTGGTGTGGTTCTTTTGGAACCGCGTGCCGGAGCTGCCCGCGATTCGGTAGCCTCCGACTGACAGCGGGCCTTGTGCCACCGCATAGGTTTCCATATCGGGGCCTTTGAGCGGCGCCATCACCAGTGTGCCACCCTCCAGACTCGTAGCGTTGCCGATGGATGACACGGTCACGTCGATACGGTTGCCCGGGGCGGTGAAGGGTTGCAGATCTGTCGTCACCACCACCGCGGCCACGTTGCGGAGACGCAGTCGTTGGTCGTTTGCATGCACGCCAAGGCGGCGCAGCATCGTGACAGTTGATTGGGTGCTGAAGCTGGCGTTGATGTCATCGCCAGTGCCCGCCAAGCCAACCACGAGCCCGTAGCCCAAGAGTTTGTTGGCGCGGACTCCTTCCAGTGCGGAGACATCTTTGAGCCGCTCGGCATGTGCAGATGCGAGATTAAACGAGGCCGCCAAGGCGGCAGCCAGCGCCATGACAAATCGAAGCCGTGGATTGTTGCCGACACAAACCATGACGTCCTCCTAGAATGGCCAGATGTAGTCGAGTGCGCGTGCCAAGAAGCCGGGTGACTGCCGCTCGGAGAGCACACCGCGCCCTGTAAATTCGAGCTCCACGTCCGCCAAGACCGAAGACGACACGCTGTTGTCGGGCTGGATGTCGATGGGGCGAACCACCCCACTCAGGTAGAGGTAGCTCTCCTCATCATTGATCAATACGACCTTATTGCCCTCGACAAAGAAATCGCCGTTCGGCAGGCGCTTCTTCACGCGCACCGGCAAGGTGGCCGTCAGTGTGCCGGAGCGACTGGTGGAGCCTGCGCCTTCAAACTCTGAACTGGAGGACGCCGACAGCAGGCTTGCTGGATTGAGGTTCGGATACTGGGCATTCAAACGGCTCATCGCGACCAAGAAGGAGCTGAGGCCGGCATCGACGCTGCTCTTACGCCCTGTTTGGGTCGCCGCATCGCGGCTCGCATCGGCGCGTTCATCAATCGCGACAGTGAGGATATCGCCCACACGATTGGCACGCGCATCTTCGAAGACACCTTGTGTGGAGTTGCTCCAGAGTGAACCGCTCGAACGTTGACTGGCTTCGTCGGCGTAGTTGTCGGACTGATAGTCGCGGATCTTGCCGTTGAATGGATAGATGTGTCGGACACACCCTGGAGCCAGGAGAATGAGTGCGAGCCAAGTCATGTTTCTCATGGCAATACCTCCACGGTATCAGCACTGCGTACGATGCCTTTGATGACGCGGTGTCCTTCATCGACGATGAGATTTACGGTGTCCCCAACACATCCGGCCTCTTGCGTGATGCCACGCGCGCGCACGGTGACAGTGCCGACCGTTGCCAAGACGCTTATTTGTTGACCGCGGGTCACCGCGGGTGCTTCGCGTCGACTCAGTAGTTCAAGCTCGACGGAGACCAGTAGATCGCGGGTGGGCATGCCATCGGCATTCAAACGCAACGA
>JAKLEG010000152.1 GCA_022703175.1 Myxococcota bacterium
AACCCCATGGCAGTGAGGTTCGTCGTCGTGATCGGGTCTGCTTGCAGCGCCGCCGCGGCCAGCGCGAGGTCCTCGCGATCGAGCATCTGGTAAACCACACCAAGGCGCCGCACGAAGCGCTCGAAGTCAGGCTGGATGAGTCCGCCAACCGAGACGATATC
Source organism: Myxococcota bacterium (assembly GCA_022703175.1). Taxonomy (GTDB): domain Bacteria; phylum Myxococcota; class XYA12-FULL-58-9; order XYA12-FULL-58-9; family XYA12-FULL-58-9; genus JACRCV01. Next base: position 162 of record JAKLEG010000152.1, read on the forward strand.
GTCGCGAGCGTTGGCCGCCTCGCCCAACAGCATCGAAACAACCTCCATGCATCCATAGGCACCGCCAAAACTGAGACAATGCTCAAGTCGCTCAGGCACGCCGTTGTTGTCGGCGTCGTCATCACAAGCGTCACCGAACCCGTCGCCATCATTGTCGGCTTGGTCGGCGTCACTCACACCGGGGCAGACATCATCGAGATCGTCGATCTCGTCACCATCGGAGTCGCAGCCGAGCTCGATGCAGATCCGCATCTCTGCTGCCACGGCGGCCATTGCTGTCGCTAGGCGTTCAGGGTTGGCGGCGTGGGCGGGGTCGAGCGGCCGCGGTATGCCTAGCTCATCGTCGCTCGCGTCTGGCGCCAAGCGCCGTAACTGTGTCGCGATGAGGTTGTCCAGCGCGTCGAGGTCAGCCTCCGTAACCGCGCCGTCGCCGTTCACGTCTTCGTACCCAGTGACAGGTCCAAAACCATCAAGCACCCGTTGAATGCGGGCGCGGTCCCAGAGTCGCTTGTTGGCCACGCGGTCGGCAATCTCGCCGATGAACTCCAGCGGCAATCGGTCAAACCCAGGGATTCGGACTCGGAGAATCGCTGGCGAAGCCGTGTGGTCGGCGCCGAAAAACGATGTGTATCTGTCGACCAGGGGCGTTGTCGCTGCAGCGGGCGACGGGACCGCGACCACGCTCGCGACCAGCAACACTACCAATACCGCAGGGTGCAGTGTTGTCATTCGGATGCTCCTTTCAGGAAGCCGACCAGCAACGGCAGGGTGCCGAACCGAAGAAAGGGGGGGCGTCTGCCACGGACAACGTGTGGGCACGGTGCCGTGGGGGGTGTCGTGCCTGGGACGGAACTTGCCCGACGCACCTAGGGTCAACCATCGTCGTTGCAGGTCCGCGCATCAGTCAACCTCGACCACGATCCCCGACATGAACCGCAGCCTCGGGTTGAAGGACTCGTTCCACGCCGCAAGCCGCGTGCGCAATACAAACCAATCGGCACTTGCAAACGCACCGACGGTGCCGCCAACCCTGATCGTGACGCCCATAGGCACAGCCCAATGAAGGCGATTCTGCGGCGGGTTGGACCCATCTTCTGGGCACTGTTCGTACGGATGCTTGGATGGGTCGGTTCCATTCCATTCTGAAGTCCAGCACCGATCGGTGCCGTAGTGTGTGCCGGCCAGACGCGCACCAAGGGAAAGCGACAGGTCCAACCAATCCCAAGGGCTGTAGGTCGAGAGAACACGCGTTTCCAATTGCCAGAGCGTGATGCTTCGCTTCCGACCCCAGTATTCCCCGGATTCCTCCGTACGCTCTCCCTCCTTGCCCAAAGCAGCACCTGCTGACAGCGACGGCGAGACTGAAAGCGTCTCCAATGGCTGGCTCCGATACCGGATGGACATGCCCGGCCCATACATCGCCACGCCTTGCGTCCACGACACCATGCTATGCTGCAAGGCTACTGAGAGGTTCTCCCGAGGGGACATCTCGGCAACAGCCACAAGGTCTGCGCCGCTACGTGCGTAAGGCAGGTCCGTCGTGCCATCAACGATGGCGAACGACCACGAGCCTTCATTGGCAGGTCGTGCTGATGCTTGGGGGAAGCCAAACAGACCGCCGTAGTTGGTCTCCCATTGACCGACATAGGCCGTGCCAGTGAGGCAGGCTGAGTTGGACAACAGGGAAACAATAATTAGGTGTCTGTGCCACATTGAGCCGCCTATTTGGAATTGCCGCATGTGGGAAGCATGAGGGTAATTGCCGAACGTCCACCCTCAGAGGAATGTACACCGCACGGCGTACATTCCGTCAGCATGTCTGGCTGAAGTACATTTCCAAAGCGAACGATTGGAATGATCTGTCGCCATAGGCAACCTGTAGGAATATTCCGCCGCTCGCACTGTTCAATCGTGACCGCGCACGTAGGGTGGGGATTCAAGGGCTCGTCGCTACATCTCAAGGGGTCTGCAGCATCCGGTTGGCAGCATGGTATCGGTGGTACGCGATCCTCAATAAATCGAACGGACGAATGCAGATCGCAGACGCGAGCGGACGGACATTGATCGGTGACTGTAATGTCGTACGTCAGAACCTCGGGCGTCTCGCAAATCTTGGTTCTGTCAACCGCGAAAGCACAGTCATCTCGAATACCTGAAACCAGTTTGAGACAGTCTGTGAGCGCGCCCACGGGCACGTCTTCGCCAGTGCCTTCATGTGTCAAGAACGCCGGTGGGTTGGTCTCAAAACAGGCCAGCCCAGAGTCATCGCTGCCGCGACGCGGGCACGTCTCTTCGGGGTCGTTGGTAGTGCAGAAGTTGCCACACAGGCTCTCGCTGGCTTCGCCGTACCAGAGCTTTGAGACTATGGTGGCGTCAGGTCGAACTCGTACATGCAGTATTCCAGGGTGGACGTGGTCTCCTTCGTGTGCCACCGAGGTTCCGCTCGTCGTCTTAAACGTGTAATAGAAATATCGACCCGCGTCATTCGTTGGTTGGTGGCGCCTCAAACCGAAGTCGTTGTGCCCGGCGAAGCCAAAGTCAGCACCCAGCTGATTTGCGATAGAACAGTAATCCGAAAACAACGAGCCGCAGTAAGGACCTCCGTAGTTAGCTGAGTCATAAGGCCATGGATCTCCATGCTGAAAGAGAAATCGCCACCCAGCGCCCTGGGCGTTTGCGAGGTTGGTGCGAAACCAGTCGTATTCCGCGCTTTCGGAATTGGAGTACCACCCTAGCCCCGCATCGCGCGCGTCCTCAGACATATCCGTCCGCACCTCGCCAGGCAGGTTGTGCGGTTCGCTCATTCCATATTCATCATCCACGAATGGCAGCGCCTGGAAGTGCGCGTTGCCCCAATCGAACGAGAAGTACTGCCGACGCCTCCACCTGGCTGTTCCATCCGTGGTTTTGTCTCCGGGGCCGTCTACCATCTCGTAGAAGTTGGGTTTTACGAACGAGAGCCCGTCGGGTGAGCGTTCCACCAGCGCGTCGTGGTTTCCAGCAATAGCCATGATAGGAATTCCGGAGAGCACCGGCTCCCAAATGCCATAGAACCGCCCTAGGTATCCAAAGTCATTCCCGCCGCACCCGCCTGGCGCTATTGGGCTGCCGTCTGCGAGGTCCGCTTTAGGACCACCCTCATCGATTAGATCTCCAGAGATCAGGCCAAAATCCGCCGATCCGTGTCTGGTGATACCTTCGGCGAGCTGCACGACCCAGCTTTGCTTGAGTGCGCTCCATTGCCATTTTATCCCGGCATGTTCGTCGCTAAAATCGTAGTTGGTCTCCTGAGCATTGTCAGCATGGTCGCTCAGAACCAAGAATTGGACTTGATCGGTGTCCGAGCGCGCCGGCGGCGTTCTGAAATACGACATCGTCGCCGCATCGAACTCCCGGCCACTGGTCGGGTTGTAGCAGTAGGCGTCGTAGTAGAAGTACTTCCCGGGTGGCAGGTTCTCAAAGACCGCCTGATGCTGAATGAAGTTGCTATCTGGCCAGAAGCGCCGTGTGTCCCAACGCCGCTCCTTGGCGCCGTGACCCTTCCAGGTTGCGATGGAACGGCTCGCGACCCAATTGTAACCAGTCGGGTGGATCGTGGTGGTGCAAACCATCTCGACGCCGGTGAAGGTCGTAAGCACGACATCGACACTGCCGCCATGGGCTCTTCGGATCGCTACCGATGTGCCGACACGCTTCGAAGCCTTCCAGCCGTTTGCCTGGCTGACTCGCTCGTGATTGCGACTCCCGAACGGCTGATCTCCGAGATGAGCCAATTTGAGAGTGACGCCGCCGGCCAGACTCGTCTCTTCGTAGGGGTAGTCACCCAGGAGTTGGTTGACGTAGTAGCTGATGTACCCTGGGTGCGCGGTGTGCTCCAAACCCAGTTCGGGGAGCTTCAATGTCGTGCCGTCACCGGTGAGTGTGGTGGGCTGCAGTGTCTCCCTGGCGGTTCCTGAGCTACCGTCGGAATGCTCTGACGAAATTTCGACCTCGACGGTGGTGATGTTGTACCTGGTAAGGTTGGTCCCACGCAGCGTGGGAGTAAGGGTCCGGTTGCCAACCACGACATCGGGCTCAACGAGATCGACCGTAGCCGGGCGAAAGACTGGCTTGAGGGTGGTGGTGGCCGACCGTTGCCCGTCGGGGTGGATGGCGTCGGCCGGGTACTCGAACAAAATCGCAACAAGCTGGCCGTTGAAAATTCCGGGGTTGGGGAACTCAAATACTCCCGACGCATGCCACGGTAGGCGCTCCTCGGCTTGGTCATCAAGGCCGCGGGCCACCAAGACACCCGGTGCAAACAGCCCTTCCCCCGTAACGCGGAGCCGTTTGGGCCTGCCATTTGCCAGATCGAACGTGTAGCTGAACGGGTAGAAGACCGGTTCATCGGCGACCGGATCCGACGTGGCTTCAATCTGCATGGTGGGGAACGGGTAGCTGGCCGGCCAAACGAGCGGGGCCGATTGGCCGCTGCCGATATTTCGGGCCACAAACTCACACCCCTCGCGGTCGAGCTCATCGATGTAGGGGACCTCGACAACCAGCTCGGAGCGAGACAGGCGCTCAAGAACCACGGCATCCACGCCCAGGTTGACGATGGTTACCGTGACGCCAGGCAGGAAGCCGTCACCGAGCAACGTCACGGTTCGCGAGCCACCAACAGTGTAGGTCGGCGGATTGGCGCCGGAGAGTATGGGCGGAGCCACGACAACATCCAGCGCTGGTCCATCTGCCCACGCCACGCCGTGAGTCGCTTCATCCTCGACCTGGACTCGTGGCCTACCCGAGAACGCGGCGTCGAAAAAGTGTCGAGCTATTGGCTCGACCTGGCGGAGCGTATCCATGTTCCCGTCGCCGTCGAAATCAAACGTGAACCGCAGCGTACCGCCGCTCGCCGACGTCGAACCGCTCGCATCAAATACGAACTCCGTGAGGGTGCTGCCCTCGCGCGGTGCTGCGTCGACAACGGCTGTGGGCGAAATGCCAGCGCTGACACAAGCGTCATCGAGTTGGCGGGGCATGTCGCGACAGGTCTCGCCGCCGGTCGCCGGGTCGGTGGTGCAAATGCGGACGGTTCCGCACACGCAAGGCTGCCCAGATCCTAGCGTGCCATCAGGAATCCACCCCGACGCCTTGCAGAAGGGATGCGAGTCAATGACCGCAGAGTTGTTCGAGTCAACGCCAGCAACGAACAGCGGGCCCGGTTGATAGCCGCCAGATGGCAAATGGCCGCGACCCCAGAAGTTACCAACGCCGTCGCGCGACAGTTCCAGCGGGCCCAACGACTCGACTTGGCGTCCCGACTTGAGGGCGGCATTCCCGTAGATGTTGTTTCTCGAAACCAGAGGTCGTGCCGCAAGGTCAGGGAGAGCTGACCAGTCACCAAGGAACGACAGCCCGGTTTCAACCATATTTACGATAACCGAGTCTGTGACCTCGATGCCGGGCGTTGGGGGCGAGTCGGGCAAATACCAGAAGAAGGGTCCCATTCCCCGGCCCGATGTCGAGCTGTTGTGAAACTGCAGCCCGTTGGCATCCGTCGCCATCAACGAGAAACCCGACTGTTCTGGCCTGTTCACGTGCAGAGACGTTTCGACTATTCGGGTTTCGGTTGCTTGGTACGCAAGCATCACGGCATCACCCGACGTCACCGCGAGATCCGACGTCCGGATGACCACGTCGTGGCTTCCAGTTAAGGCGATTGCCCGTTGCGAGTCAGGGATCTGAACGTTGATGATGGAGCCACCTGGGTCACCCAATATGAAGGGAAGCTCGCCCGGCATCAGGTCCGGCAAGCTCGTCAGCCGAGCCAGCTGGACACCGATCGCAAAACCGGTGATCACGCAGTTCCGTACCTTCGCGCGAATGCCGCCCAGCCAATAGACACCTGTCCCAGACCCAGGGCCGTGCAACGTGTGGTTGGCGCAGTCGAGAGTTACACCGTCGGTGAGCTCCACGGCGTCGCCCAGATCCACACGCAACGTGCATGTCTTGGTGGAGCCACTCCAAATGGCGGTCTCGGCACCGGGAACTTGGCACTGACCATTGGAGGCGCGCGACCCGCCGCGGCACGAACATTCATCGTGGACGACCCGGGTCGAACGCACGGGTTGCAGGAAGAAACGCGAAGCACCGCCGCCAGTGAACGTCGTGACACCGGTATCCGAAATCGGTAGTCGAGCAGGTGTAAGCGCCGGCACTCTATACAACACCCACGTTTCGCCAGGTGGCAAACCGGACACGGTGACAATCTCGTCGACTGGGGTTTCGGTTGCCAAGTGCACGTGGCCGGCCAGTGCTACGAGCCACAGAGCAGCGGACCCAGCCACTGACACGGACACTCCGTTGTGCTCAACGAAGCCGGCCTCGCCGGTTGCGTAGGGCCAGTCCATGAGCCCAGGTCCGTACGGCGACAAGTGGCGGGTGTAGCCGACCACGGCGCCCGATACCTGCTCAGCAGAGAATAGCGACTCAAGAGCACCGTCCTTCTCCGTGAATAGTGCAGGAAGTGCGTGGCCGGCGGGTGTGGCCGCTTGAATCACTATCTGGATCGGCTTTTCGAAGACGAGGCCGGAGGGCGCGATTTCGAACCACGAACCGAACGCCCCGCGAGCTGTCGGTGTTGGGCAATGGCGTGCTGACAACGTCACTCTCGACGCCAACGCGCCTGCGGGTACCGTCAGCGTCAACTCATCGAAATTGAGCGAGCCGCCTTCAGGCCCAACCTCGACGTTTGCCTGGCTATCCGAGGCACCACCCGAGCCGCGAGCACACGCAGCGAGCATCGCCAGTACGACGAGGATCGTAGGTCTTGGGGTGCTACCGCGCTGAACCTGCTGCTGCAACATCAGCCCCTCCATGTTGTTGCTGCCGGTAACTGCGTAATGCGGTGTGCTGCCTGCGTTTCCCCCTGGATAGAAATCGGATCGTGAGTGCTGAGCGCTTTCGAGCGACGTCTGAGAGCGTAGCCGCCGGAAATGAAACCGTCAAATGTGTTTTCGGAACCGTGTTTTCGGAACCGACGCTTGCGTGATCCACGGTCCGCAGCCAGGTCATATGGAGGCAGCAACATCCGCTACCTGGCTATATCGAAATCGTCTTCTCCGCCTGGCAATGCGGCGGGCCCGACTGCACCTGCGATGTGGCGGCCAGAGGGCAGTGAAATAGCCTAGCCAAGAAAACCGCCATCCTTCAGCAAACCCAAAAGCTTAGCCTTGGGCTCTCGACTCATCTCGCACAACGGCAGGCGATAGTTCTCTTGGATATGGCCCATCGCGGCCAACGCCGCCTTCACCGGAATCGGGTTGGCCTCCCAGAACAACGCCGAGAACAGCGGCCGCAGCGCGTTGTGCAACCTGCGGGCGTTCGGTACATCGCCTTTTTGCGCCCAGTGAATCATCTCGGCTTTGGCTTTGGGCGCGACGTTCGAAGTGGTGGAGATGACGCCGTCGCCCCCCAACCAAACGAATGCGCAACAGGTAGCGTCGTCGCCAGAGAGCAACGCGAACTCAGGGGGCGTGAGCGCGCGAATGGCGCCCACGCGGTCCAAGTCGCCCGTGGCCTCTTTCATGCCTACGACGCCAGGCAACTTGGCGATGCGTCCCACCGTGTCGGGCTTCAGGTCGCAGCCAGTGCGGCCTGGGACATTATAAAGGATGGTGGCGAAATCTACCGCCTCGCTGAGGGCCGCGTAGTGGCGGTAGAGCCCTTCGGGGGTGGGCTTGTTGTAGTAGGGGGTTACGACCAAGGCTGCGTCGGCCCCGGTATCTTTGGCGCGCTTCTGCGCCTCAATGGCGGCGGCCGTAATATTATTTCCAGCCCCGGCAATCACCGGCACTCGGCCGCCCACGCGCTTCACAACGTGCCGTGTTAACTCATCTTTTTCGGTGGCGGTCAGCGCCGCACCTTCACCGGTGGAGCCACACGCCACGAGTCCATCCACGCCGTTGTGCAATTGGAAGTCTACAAAGGCGTCGAGAGCGCCAAAGTCGAGCGAACCATCTTGGTTCATCGGCGTGACGATCGCCGTCAAGACGCCCTGCAGTTTCTTGGCTGACATCAGAACTCCAAAAGGGAAAGGGCTACAGGAAATAACCGACCAGACCGAGGGTGCCGCCGACGCCGGAGAAGTCCAGTGTGGCTTCCAGCGGCTTGCCGTTCGGGGCGAGCACGGTGGCCTTCGGGTCGTCGCGCGAGACCAACGGGAAGGTTTCGAACTGACGCCAGCTGCCTTCCAACGTTACGGCAAAGCGTGGATCAAAATGGTAGGCCAGGCCTGCGCGCACCAAGACACCAACGTTGGGTTTTTCGGGCATCAGATCTGGGGAGTCGAGCTCGGCGCTGTCGTATGACAAGCCAGCGTCAACGAGGATCTCGGGGCCGACGTCGAGCGTGGCGGCCAATTTGCGATCCAAGAACGGCACGCGCGCGCCGACCAACACTGGAATGGCCACGGCCCAAGCGTAACCATCGACGTTGGCGGTGTTGGTGGCGTCGGCGAATCGCAGCGTCAGCGAGCCTTTATCCAATAACCCTTCCACGCCGATCTGAGCGCGCGCTACCCACGGCGAGTTGTAGACCACCATCAACTCAGCCCCATGGGCAAAGCCGAACAGGGTGGCGTCGTCGGCTTGATTCGCCTTGTAGATGGTAAACAGGTCTTTCGACAGTTGTTTGGCATCGCGCATGTGGGTTTTGCCAAAGACGTACTTGAGGCTCACGCCAACATGGTGGTCATCACGCCACCAGGGGAGCTCCTCGCTCTGGTTGAGGCGTGCCGGTTCCACGGGGCTCGTCGTGTCGGCCTTCACCACCGGGGTTGGCGCTGTGGGAGCTTGTGTGGTGCCGTCCAACGCGATCGGCGCGCGTACCTCGGGAGCATTGCGCAGGCTCAACGCCGGACCTTCTTCTGTGCCGGTGACGAGCGTGATGGTGGTGCCGCGGTGCACGACGTCGATTTCGAGGCGCTGGCGGGGCTTGGCGCTGCGCATCAATGCCTGGAAGGTGGATTGGCCAATCACCGGGAGGCCGTTCACCGCGATGATGATGTCGTTTATGTCGAGGCCGGCCTTCTTGCCTTCACCGGTGGGCTCGACCGCGGTGACAAAGGCGCCGCCATTCTTCAATCCCAGCGCCATGCCGACCTGCGGATCTACGTCGGTAACCGTGATGCTCAAGTCGCGACTGCTCTTCGCCGCTTCGACGCGCAACAGCATCGCTTCGTGGGCTTCGGCTTGCTCGTCGGCTTGCACCGCGGCTTGGGCTTTTTGGCGTGCAATCTCAGCCTGCGCCTGTGCGCGGGCTTGGGAGCTTGCGGCATCGGCCTTGCGACTGACGATCGCTTTGACGGTGTTGCTTACGATCGTGATTTGCCAGTCACCATAGTCGGCCACGAACTCCGTAAGCGCATCGTCTGTTTTTTGCGCGGTGTTCTTGGGTGTCCCGAGGGTGGCCACCAAGTCCGCGTAGGTCATGTCGACTTGTGGCTCTTTGCGGGCGATGCCAGCCAACACCAGTGGAGGCCGCGCGGTGAGCCACTGGGTCACCCATTGCTCGCTCTTCAGACGCAGCGCCACTTCGGCGTTAAAGGCCAAGGCGTCGTCGATCTCCCGAGGCAAAACCATCACCAGCGGCACTTTGGCGCCGCCATCGGTGCGCTCTAGCACCAGCCAGGGGTGCGCAGTCGGCAACAAGCCCGAGACGGGTGTGTCCACCTGGGCCAACAGCGGGTTGACAGGGTACTGTACCGCCGTGATTTTGACCGGTGTCCCGGCCGGGATGACGTCGGGCAGGGGCATACCAGTGGGCACCCGCGTGCCATCGTGGTGGTACAACTCCACGATGTCGAACGGCCGCGCTTCGATGAAGAACTTGTCGCGTTCCCCAAAAAAATCGGTGACATACACGCTGGAGGCTAACGTGTAGGCTTGGCCCACGAGCTGCCGGCTCAGCTTGTCCTGGTCGGCGCTTTCTAGATGGTAAGGGGAATGGGTGGTCGCGCAGGCCGCGGCCAGCGCGCTCCCCAACATCACAGCAACGGTGCGATAAGAAAACACGAGTCGTCTCCGAGGCAAGGCAATCAAGGCTAGGCCCGAGCGGGCCCGGCTCGCTAACTAAAAGGCCACAAACAGCCGCGCCTGCATGGTCCAGGCGAAGCTGCCGCTCTCGTCGGTGTCACCGGTCTTGTCAGTGAAAGCACCGAACGGGAACGCCATGCCGCCCGCAAGCGAACCGCCAAACGGCGAGCTATCGGCTGTGCCCTTGGTTCCGTAGGACAGCTCGGCATCAAACTCTAAACCCATCGGTCGCGAGTTGCCGGGCGTGCTGCGCTTGAACATCGCTTGCGAGTAAATGGCGGCGATGGAGCCTGCGAACTTGTTGTCGAACATGTAGGTGATGCCGGGCTTGACGTACCAAGCGTCAGTCACCGTGCCGAGGATGCGCCGGAACATCAACAGGTCGACGTGGTAGTCGGGGTTGAACTGGAAGTTGTTCAACGAGTGGTCCGTGACACCCTTGTACTTACCACGTTGCGTTTCGGCTCGGTCCAAGGCGCCAAAGCCATACGCGGAGTCACCGGAGGCGCCGCCTGCCATCAAGCTCACGACTGAACCCGGGCGTTGCTCGGGCATCTGCCAGCTACCTTCCAGCGCGCCACCCAGTTGGTAAACGGTGGTCTTTTCGCGGGCCAGGTTGCCTATGCTGGTGCCGGCGGCGTCGGCCGCGACGTTGGTGTCTTTGAAACTCCCCCACACAAATGCCGCTTCGGCCTTGAGGGTAAACGGTCCGGAGTAAAGGGCGCCATGACCGTTCAATGTTCCTAAAAAGCCATCGCGGGCCTCAGTCACCACGGGCGTCGCGTTGTCGCCATCGTAGGTTTCGGCATTTACGCTGCGGTCTTGCGTGCGCGCCATGGCCCACACGCCGTAGTTGAGCACGGTGTCGCCTTGGCGCACGACTTCCCGAATGTCTTCAGGATGATCGGACTTGGAGATTTGTACCGAGTATTGTCCGGCATCATCTTTGTCGTAGGCGTCGAGCGGCTGCCCCATGCTGGTGCTGGCCATGGACGCACGCGGGCCGGTGGCGACCCAGTCG